>CAKOKV010000009.1 GCA_934095805.1 uncultured Bacilli bacterium
ATTTTTAACTGACTTGGCTGATAAGAATAAATAATCATTTATATCTATCGAACTACAATCTTTTAATTTTGAACTAATGTATGTAATAACTCTAATTGTGTTTGCTCTTATTTCTACTTCATATTTTGAGTTCTCATTTATCAGTTTTTTATTATCAACAATATTAGATAATTCATTATTATATACTAATATTCCTAATGCTCTTAATGTTTGTGGTATTTTATAGTCAGCACATCCAATTAAATGACTATAATCTACTTTTGTATTATTAATTAATTCTTTAATGTGTAAAATATCAGAAGTTAATAATTGTGCCAATTTATAAAAATACACTTTTCTATTATTATATTTTCTTTCATCACATAAATCTTTGAAGTTATTTATTATAATATCAAACAATTCAATATCATTATTTATATCTTTAATATAATCATAAAAATTACCATTCATTTTTATATTGACTATTTTACTTATTGAAACTACTCTATTATATCTTTCTTTTAAGAAAGGTATATCAATATTTCCTTTTAATATGTTAGAAAATTCTTCTAATGTCATATTTAAAAAATCAATCTCATTTAAATTTTTCACATAATTTAGTAATGCATATAATAATGCATCTGAACCATCTTTTTTACCTTCTGATGTCTCTATTGTCCATTTCGGTTCTCCCCAAAAACAATAATTTATTGAGTCGTATATTAACATAAAATTAATTATTTTGTCAATTTTCATATCAAATAAATTATATGGATTACTACTTAACCAAAACTTAATTTTATTACAATCTATAGTTTTAATGAATTCATCTAACTTTTTATAATCAATTGTTACAAATTCACTATTTGATGCAACATAATTACAAGATGACTTTATTTTTTCTAACATATTATTACTTCCTTTACTTTAATTAAAATCATATTATTTTTTAAATATTATTATGTATGTAATATAATGTTAATGTTTCAGTATCAAAGAAATATAATGTATAGTTATCAAATTTTTGATATTTAGAATTTCCTATACTTTCTCCTTCTTTAGTTTTAATTCTAAAAAAGTCTCCTTCTGTTATTTTAGTAACATCAAAATCATATTCTTTTAATCTATCTTTTGATTCCATCACTGATTTAAAATCATCAAAATATTCAGTTATGTTATTTATATCATCTGTTGTAACTTTATTATAGTCTTTATTACTTTCTATAATATCTTTTGTTTTATAAGTATACTTAGCATAATCAGTATAATCTTGTACTCCATTTTTATCATAATATTCTTCTTTTTCAGTATATCCTTTTGGTATATCTGAATCAGTTAAATTGTTAAAACATCCTGTTAAAAATAAAGTAATAATTAAAATTAAATAAATCTTTTTCATATTTTCTCCTTAGTTGATATTTATTAAAACATATTCTGATATACAACCAGTTTTAAGTTTAAGTTCCCAATCCGATATACCTGATGTAACAATAAAGTTAGTGTTATTTATTTTTTTGTATCCATAAATGTTGTCATTTTCACTTACATATGGACTTAATAATCCAAGTGGTATAAATTGTCCTCCGTGTGTGTGACCTGATACTACTAAATCTATATTGCTTTTTGATTCATTGTCATAATCAGTTGGTTGATGATTTATATCTATTATATATTTACTTTTGTCTAAATCTTTTACTAAATCTTGAGCACTCATTCTATTTCTAACTTCAGCATCTTTTCTACCTAATATATATACTTCATTATTTATTAATATGTTTTCATCTTTTAATACTTTTACATTATTTTTAGTAAGTTCTTCTTCTAGATCTGCTGATGAGTATCCTCTTTTTTCTGCATAATACCCTTTATCGTGATTTCCATGAGCAAAATATACTCCATATTTAGTTTTGACTTGTCCTAGATACTCACAGGCTTTTATCATATCTGCTTTTGTAGTACCATCATCTACAAAATCTCCAGCAATAAGTAATATATCAGGATTATTTTTTTCTATTTCTTTTAAATAATCATTAAATTTATCAGCATTAAATGTTGTTCCCATATGACTATCTGATATTAATGCAACTTTATACTTATCATTTAATTTATTTGTTTTAATATCATATTTAGTAACTTTGACATCATAAACATTGTATACACCTATTCCTATGTATATTGGAACAAAAATTATTGTGATAATACCAGCTACATAGTGTTTGAAATCTTTTTTTCTAATCTTTTTAATTATCATAAAGATTATATCCATAAATAACCATATTACAAAATAGTGTATTATTATAATTGCTGTTGTAATAAAATTAAATATTAATGATAATATTAATATAAAAAGTGCAACTATTATATAAGGAAGATATTTATTTTTTATACCAAACTTTTTTATTCTATTACAAATATAAAGTATACCATATGTAAATAATGCTAAGCAAAATAGTATTAATAAAACCCAAATCATTTATTTCACCTACTTCTACTTAAGTATAACATAATACAAGAATTTTTTGAAATATTAGTAATTAAAAGACTATATATTTTTCATATACAGTCTTAATATTTATATATCAATTATTTACAATATTCATTTATATTTTCTTTATCGTAATTCTGATTTTTTATAACCTTATAATACTCATTTTCTCTACCCACATTACATCTAACAACATCATAAAATGGAGTATCATAATAAATTGAGTTTGATGATGATATTTTATATATTGCAAATCTTGGAGCTTGCTTGATATTGATAACACTAATATAATCAATTATAAATAATATCGAAATAAATAATATAAAATATATTATATCTAAAAATATTCTTTTTGTTACTTTAAATTTCTTTGTAAATCTTCCAACACCTATAAGAGATACAATGCCTCCAAATATTGAATATATGCTTCCCCAACTACTTTCACTTTTAAATATTGTTAAAGCAGTTACTGATATTAGTAATCCAAATAATATTAGAATAATACCAATAATATTATTTTTTTCTATTACTTTTTTATTACTATAGTTAATTGTACTTATGATATTTTCTTCTAATCTTTCTTGATATTCATTTTTAGGAACTTCTTTACCACTTAATAAATCATTAATTGATATATCTAATATTTCACATATCGGCTTAAAAAGTGATAAATCTGGCATATTTCTTCCATTTTCCCAATTACTAATTGATTTATCAGTTACTCCTAATTTTTCAGCTAATTCAGATTGTGTTAGTTTTTTATCTTTCCTTTTTTCTGAAATGAATTTTCCTATCTTTTCTTGATTCATATAACTTTCTCCTTTTCATAGTTTCATTATGATACAAAGTAAAATTATTTAACAGGAAATATTCCTAGAGTTATAAGAATTATTTTTTAAGCCACATATACATTCCATCTTCTGCAACTTCTTTTTTTACTTTAAAACCAAATTTTGAATAGAATGTTTGTTTTCTAGGTGCTGATAATAGTTGAATCATCATTTCTTCATTATCTTCTAAACCACTTTTAATATATTCTAATAGTTTTTCAATTAATAATTTCCCATATCCTTTTCCTTGATATTCAGGTATTACTACTACATCCATTATAAGCCCTGCATAGCCACCGTCAGTTACAAATCTTGCCATACCAATTGTTTTATTATCTACTATTACTTTTGCGGTTATTCCTTTTTCTAATGATATTTTAAGTAATCTTTCTGATGGCATTTTCCATCCTACTGATGTTAATATTTCTTTGTATTCATCATATGTTAATTTGTTATATTCTATCATTTTTACCTCGCTATTCAAGTGTTTTGTATGGTCCACCTTGTTTAAATTCTATGTGTGGTGAATCTGTTATATTTTCTTTGAACCAATCTTGTTCTTCTTTTGTATTGTTTACTAATTCAATAATAACTTTTCTATTTTCTTCATCTATGCCATAACTAGCTAAATTATCATAAGTAATGTTATCTAATTTTTCTTCAATCTTTTGTTGTAATTGCTTTAGTTCTGACAAGCTAGGTTCTTTTATATTACTACCACAGCCAGTTATTATTAAAAGTGACATTAATAAGGTTAAAAGTATTTTTTTCATTAAAAGTCCTCCTTTCTAAATAATTCTATTATTATATTTGGAATAATTTCATTTTTTACTTTTTTTCTATATTCTTTTTCTTCTTTTGTTCTTCCACTATAAAGTGATTTATTTATTATTGTATTATCTGATACTAAGAATAGAGCTGTTACATTCATATTTAATAATTTACTTGCTTTAAATAGTGCAGATGTTTCCATTTCAATTGTTTTAGCACCCATACCAATAATTTTATCTATATGAATATATTCTGTAAATATTGTATCAACTGTATAATTTGGTACATAATGATATTTAATATTATTTTGCTTATTTACTATATTTAATAACCTTTCTGTAAACTCTTTACTAGGATATTCTTTCTTACCAAATTCATCTTTCAAGTTATCATTTAGATATCTTGAAGCACCTTCTCCGCATATTGAATATTCTGGTATTACAATATCACCTAAATTTATATTTTCATCTAATGCTCCGACTGAACCTATAAATAATATATTTTTACATTTTGTTGTTCCAAGCGATAGAGCTTGATCTAGCATTACAGGAGATCCAACTAGTTTTAATTCAATAAAAGAAAATTCGAAGTTTTCTCCATAGATATTATAAATTTTATCATTTACTTTATCTATTTTGACATTTGAATTTTCAAATATGTTATGGTCCCACCAAGGAGCAATTACTACTGATTCAAGTATATTTTCATATTCATTTCTTTTTACTATATCTTCTTTTGTTGAACCATATTTTAAATGTGATTTTAATATATCTTCATATTTCATATTCTGTTCCTTAATATTTTAGATTTTCTTTTATCATTTTTGTATCTATGTCATCTATTTCTGTGAATTCAGCTTCGTGTATTATCACATCTTCTTCTTTTTCGTTAGATGGAGCTTCTCCTTTGACAAATATTTTATAAACATTATCTCCGATTATTTTAGTGCTAGCTACATCTATACCTCCACCTATTACACCACCAATTATAGGTACTGCTGAACCTAAATTTATTATTCCTTTTGACCCAAATTTTGTCATAAATCTAAATCCAACCTTTTGGTTTATTGCTTGAAGTGTTTTTCCCGGGATCTTCTTTACAAGTGCTGTTCCAAACTTGTTCCCAAATGTTATTCCAGCATGTTTTAATACATCTGATGCTGCTGAACCAGTCAAACAAGCATATATTAATGTTTGAACTTGATCTGAGTGAATATCATATCCTCCTATTTTTGCAATAGCACAACTCATTCTTAACTGTACATATATAACTGATGTAATATTAGCTGGTAGTGTTGCAACCATTGTCAAAAGTCCACCTAATCCTGTTAAAAACCCAGATGTCCCACATTTAACCATTGAATTATTAATTAATGCTTTTACTGCTTCCTCTACTGTTTTGTGTTTAGATGTATAATCATTAACTAAATCATCTATTGGTAAACTTACCTTAGGTATACCATCTACTGCTTGTATATAAAGTTTATCTAAAACTTCTTTGATTTGTTCTTCTGTTATTGTAGTTTTAACTTTATTTGATATATCAGTTGTAACTTTTGTTACTTTGTTTTTTGTACTTATAGCTGTTTCTTTTAATTTTGGCATGGCAGTTTTAGTTGTAAAGTTTTTTGCTTCCTTATACTTTTCATTATTAAACTCTATTGTATTTTTAGCAAGTTCTTTAAAATTTATTTTTTTCTTTTCTTCCATATTTTCACCTCACTAAAGGTATTTGTAATTTTCGCGAAATTAGAATCATTTGTACTCAACTATTTCTTCTATTGTTTTTCTCATACTGTGTAGTCTGCTTGGATGACAAGTTTCTGATTTGTATCCTAACATTAATAGACATACTGGTTTTAGATCTTCTGGTATTTCAAATTCCTTTGTCACTATTTCTTTATCAAATAGTTCAACCCATAAGTTAGCTATTCCTATATTTGTAGCTTCTAACATCATATGTGTTGTCACTATTGTTACATCCATTTCACAATATGTTTTATCTTTTTCACCACAAACTAGTAATACAGTTGGAGCATTAAATCTACAATTAGTTGCTTTATCTATTTTTTCTATTCCTTCATTACTTTCTACTACAAATATTTTAAATGGTTGCATATTTTTAGCAGTAGGTGCTATTCTTCCCGCTTCTAATATCTTATCTAATTTTTCTTTTTCAATTTTTTTGTCACTATAACTTCTTGCTGAATATCTTTCTCTGATAACTGTTTCAAATTCCATTTTTCTTCTTCCTCTCTTTTTAAATATTCTTCTAGTGTATAATTTCCTATATATATTTTTTTAGCTGTTTCTTTTCCTACAAATCTTAAATGCCATGGTTCATAAGGATATCCTGTTATATTTTCTTTATCTTTTGGATATCTTAATATAAATCCGAATTGTGCTAGAAATTGATGAGTTTTTATAAGTTCTGGTTCTTGTGCCATTAATTCATTATTTCCAACTGGCCATGTTCCGTCTTCTTTTTGTATATTTATATCAACTGCTAGCCCAGTATGATGTTCAGAACAACCAACAGGAGCTACTACTGCATCAGCATATTCTTTTCCATATACTTCTATAAATCTTTGATAGATTTCCTTTTGTCTTTCTATTGTTCTAAAAGCAGATGATATGCCAACAATGATACCTTTTTCTTCTAAGAATTTTTGTAATTTTAAAAAAGCTTCATATGTTTCTTCTTCTAATTGTACATCTATTCCATCTACATTTTTAGTAGTAATAAGTTTTACTTTCGATAAATAATTATCATCAATTTTATTATTTTTATTAACTAGTATTTTGTAATTCATATTGAAATTCTCCTAAATTTTTCCATATATATGATATCATAATTTATCTTTTATTTAAACTAAAAAGTAGACTTTAATCTACTTATATGTTTATTATTTTTTATATTTTATTATTCATAATCACATTTTTCTAAATAATTAACCTTTTTATTGTGTTTTTTAGCATATTCTATTTCTGATTTTGTACTTTCTCCAATATATCCACCTACATTTATTACAAATATTTCATCTGACATATCAATCTTTCTTTTATGCATATCATCTAACATTTCTTTTGTCTTAGTAAGTGTTCCTTCATCCATTTGTTCCCATACTTCATTATCACCAGAGTGTCCGAATAGACCTACTGATATAACTATATTACCTTTTAATGTTAAATTTTTTTGAGCTTCCATAAACTCATTTTTGAATCTTGTTGATCCGCATAGTGTTATAACTTTATATTTTTTCATATTTTTTCCTTTCTATGTCATAAACTTATTTCTTTTATAAAAATATTATAACAAACAAAATATAAATTAAAAACTTATATTTTATTTATTTAAAATATTTTAATATTACTTGATACTTCTTTACTAGCATCTGTTATAAATAATTTATACATTTAAAAATTGTATTATTTCTAATACAATTATTTTTTTCTTTTTATTAAACTATATCCTGGTTCTTCTATAAAAGGTACTGATGATACACTAGCATCATATAAAGTAACTTCTGTTTCGATTGGGAAAACAACTTTTCTCGTTTCTTCTTCTGTTTTTTTAAAACCAAATAATTCTAAATTTTTACTTAGCCAATCTCTATGAGCTATTAATAATCTGTAAATACTATTTAAATCATTTTGTGTTAAATATTCACCATATTTAAGATATTCTAATAACTTATTTATTTTATATGGATTTGTAATTACAAAATCAAATGCAGAATCATAAATTCTTTTTCCTGTTTTATCTATATAATATCTATATGGTGTTGTATAGATTAAATCTTCTGCTCTACCATTTTCATCTTCTCTAAATAACATTCCTCTACATGTTATTGCTGTTTGATATTGTGATTTAATATTTGATATAGCTAATTTATTACCTTTAAACATTTTACCATTTTTATCTTTTAAAATCACTTGTGAATCTAATGGCATTTCTAATGTACCGATTTGAACCTCATTTCTTTTTGCTACATATTTTTTCATATTGGATTCCTCCTAGAAATATTATTATATCAATTAAATATAAAATTTCAATTAATATAATATTTCTTCTATTATTTTACCTACTCCATCTTCATTGTTTGTATATTTTGTTATCATTCTTGCTGTTTTTTTCACTGCTTCAGGAGCATTTAACATAGCAACTCCGTATCCAGCATTTTTAATCATTTCAATGTCATTTTCTCCATCACCAATAGCAATTATATTTTCTCTTCCAATGTTAAGTCTTGCCATTATTTTTTCTACTGCTGTTGCTTTTGTTGAACCTTTATTAACTATTACAAGTCTTCCGCTCATACTTGTTGTTATTTCTAATTTATCATTCATTACTGATAATTCTTTTCTTATTTCATCTATTTTTTCTTCACTAGAAGTTCCAATAAGTTTAAAAGTATCATTATCTTTTATAAATTTATTTATATCTTCTATTTTTGTTCTTTTAAACAATTCATTTTTAGTATAAATCATCCATTCAATATTATATTTATCTATTAAATTCATCAATTCTTGCATCGTACTTTTTGATATATGACTACTAAAAAGTTCAACACCTTTATTATTTACTATTAATGCTCCATTAAAGCAAATTGTATAATTAAAGTTATCTAAAAGTCCTAATTCTTCTAAATATGGTTTAATTCTATTAAAAGATCTAGCACTTGTAGGTATTATATTTATATCATTTTTATATTTTTTTATAACTTCTTTTGTATAGTTTCCTATCTCTTTTTCATCATTTAAAAGAGTACCATCTAGGTCTGTAAAAATTGCATGTATATTATTCATATTGCCTCCTTTTGTTGTTTATTAATTTTACCACATTAATGTATTCTTTTAAAGTTTTATTTCATTATTCTTAAATTCATATAATTATTATTTATGATAAATTGTTCTTTTTTATTCAAAGTTTTTATGTATATATTTAATATATTATCTATATAATCATTAAATATATAGTTATTTTTTAATATCATAATCTCTATAATATTTAACTCTTTTAATATACTTAATATTTCATTTTTATTTTCAATTAGTTCATTTATTTCTCTATCTGTAAGTATTAATCCTCTTTCTTTTGTTATGTTATTTGTGTTTAAGATTCTGTTTTTGATATTAAATTATACATATGTTTTATCCTTTCTAATATTTAATATCATATATAGATAAAGATTAGTAGTCTTGAAAAAATACGATTTTGTGGTAATATAAGTATGCAATTCAAAGAAAATAGCACTAGTTTTTAGTGCTATTTTTTATATTCTTCATATATTTCTTTTATAGTTTTAACCAATGATAAACTTGTAGTTAATACTATTCCTAATTCTTTAAATAGTTTTGTAACTTTATCCATTTCTATTTTTTTATTATTATTTACTATTTTATTAATTCTTTTTATGAAATCTTTTGATTCAGTTTCGTCTTTAAATTCAATAATAATATTTCCAGTTATTGTTTCAATTGTTACTTTGCTATTATCTCTTGATATTTTTAAGTTACCTTTATTTGTTTTTATCATTTTGATATTTATATAATCAATTATCTCTTTTGTTTTTTTAAAGATACCTTTTTCTTTTTCCAATATTAGTTTATTTTGAGTAAGTGTTAAACTTAATTTACCTTTGTTATCATTATATTTTAAAATATTATAACATTTTGATTCTTTCATTTTTATTTCCTTTTATAAACCATGTGTAAGTCACCATTTGTTCCGGTTTTGTCATCAACAAATCCAACTTTTTCATAACAATGTATAGCTCTAAAGTTATTATCAAATACAAATAAATGGAAGTTTTCTATATTAAGTGCTTCTGTTCCATATTTAATTATAGCTTTCATTGCTTCTGTTCCATAATGCTTATTTTGTTTTTCACTTGTAATTGAAATACCTATTTCAGCAGCTCTGTCTTCAACATTCATAAGTTCTATGTTTCCTACAAACTCATTTGTGGCTTTTTCTATCATTGAATAACATGCATTATTGTTTGATAGTTTTTCTTCAACCCAAGCTTTTTCTCCTTCATAAGTGTATGTTTTTTCTTTATGGCTTATCATACTCGCTACTGCTTTGTCATTAACCATTTTTAAATAATCTTCTATTAATGATTCAGATAATTTTACATATATTAAATTTTCTGATTCAAATACTATTTCTAAATTTTCCATATTATCTCCTCTTTCTACTTTTCTATTATAATTAGTGGTACAAATATTTCATCATCTGTATATCCTGCATGATGAGATTCTAATACTTCGTCACCCTCATATAATAAAGTTTTATTTGTCTTCGCGATTGCTAAATAGTCTCCAAGTTCACTGTTTATTATTTCATTCTTTTCTCCGTCTCCAAATAATTTACTTTCTAGTATATCTTCTTTTGTATATAAATCAAAATCATTACCAAAATATTTATTAAATAAGTTTTCAAATTCTTCTTTTTTATTTTCTTTTATGAAGAATGAAACAGCTCTTGGTTCAGTTGAAGTACCTCTTTTTAAACATTCTATTATATCTGGATAATCTTTTAAGAATATATTATCTACTTTTATATGTCCATGATCTGCTACTACAAAAATAACTGTATCTTTTAAGTTATTGCATAATTTTTCTGTCATTATATTTCTGTATCTAATTAAATCTTTTACTGTTTTATTATCTGGTCCATACATATGCATTGTATGATCTGGTTCTTCATCATAAGCATAAATATATTTTTTGCCTTCTTCATTACAATATTTTTCTATTCTAGAATACATATCTAAGGCATCTGTATAAGGCTCTGCTCCGAATGGATATAGTCCGTATGCTTTATATTTTCCTTCTTCGTTTATACTTTCAACAATTGTTTTTTCTTTCATATATTTTTGTCTAACTTTTTTTGCTTCCACTAGTGGTGTGAAGGTTGGATCTGTTTTTTCAAAGTTTAAAAAGGTTGTTATTATTTTATCTATATCTTTATAATATGTGTTCCATCCGATCATACCAGTTTCGATTGGATTTAATCCAGTAACCATTGATGTTGTTGCGGCTACTGTTGTTGCTGGAAATACTGTTGTAATGCTCTTTTTCATGTTCTTTACTAAAAAGTCATTTTCATTTAATGTTCTTTTTAATATATTAGCTCCCATTCCATCATAAAGGATAGTTACAACATTTTTTGGTTTTTTCTCTTCTAATATTTTATCTACAAATTCAATTGTATTATGATTATATGAAAGATTAAAATATTTTCTTATTGAGCAAGCTAAATTAGTTAAACATTCATTATAATTATTTCTTACTTTCATTTTCTTCATATCCTTCTGTTATATTATTTATATTTTTATTTTTTATCATTTCTTTTAAACCTTTAGGTAATATTTTATAATCGTCTATCTTTGATATTTCAATCCATTCTAATGTTATCCATTTACCTTCTTTACCATTAAATTTATTTTTCCTAATATCTCCTTCATATAAACATTCATAAATTATTTCTATTTGTTGATTTATAAATCCTTTATCAAAAGCTTTTTCTTCGCTTATACCTCTAAACTTTATGTTTGTTATATCATAATCTGTTTCTTCTTTGATTTCTCTTTTTATTGCTTCTTGGCTTGTTTCTAATTCTTGAATTTTTCCACCAGGCAGCATATAGAAATCTCTTCCTTCACTATTAAATAGTAAGATTTTACTTTTATCTTTGTTATATATAATAGCTGATGTTCTTAATAGAAACTGATAATTATTTTCTTTGATTCTAATATCTTTTAATAATTTTATTTCTATCCCGACTACTCCATATTTTTGCTGTTCTTCTTTTGAATAATATATTTCCATATCACTTGGTTCTGCTTCTTCATCTTCTTTATATCCCATAGACACTTTATCAAATTGTTTATATAATTCATCAAAGCTATTAAATATATATAAGTTTGTTACAAGTGTACTTATTTTTTCATTAGTACTTCTATTTGTAAAAACTATTGTATCTCCAACTTTTATTTGTTGTCGTTTTTCATCGTATAATCTTAATTCAATAGTTTTAGTTCCCTGTTTTATTAGATTAAATGGTTCATTATGTAAATTCATTTCTCTAATCATTTTAATTCCTCCTTTATTATGTATTTAATATCCTCAATTGATTTATCAATATTAAAGCTTCCATTACCCACTGGATAAAATACTGTATAACAATCATATTTTTTATTATTTATCTCTAAAATATATTTTTCTTTTCTTGATTTAGAAACTGATATATTTTTATTAAGTACAATTTTGCTTACTTGATTACCAAATAATATTATTACTTTTGGATTAACTATTTCTAATTCTTTTTTAAATAATTCTAAATAGTTTTTATAAACATTATCTTTTAAAACTCTAGCATCTATCTGAGTACATTTTCCAAGATTAGTAATAAAGTAATTATGACTTTTTACTGAATCATATACTTCTTTTGCGAATTCTTCACTCCAGTTTTTATCATTATTTTTTATTTTATCATATATTTCTTTATCTAAAAGTTCTAACTTATAAAATAATTTCCATATATTTTTAGTTCCAATCCAAGGTGATTTTAAGCCTTTCCAAGTTTTAGATGAAGCTATATTTCTTGATGTTGGATTCATAAAAACAAAACATATATCAGGATTATTATCTTTACCACCAAAATATATTGAATCTAAACTTTCATCTCCATATATAGGTTGAAGCTTATCATATTCTTTTTTAAGTTCTTCTAGTGTCATAAATACTCCTTATATAGTTGTTTTCTTTATTATATCAAAAAAATATGCAATTTAAAATGAAGCTGTAAGACAAAATCTATATTTATCTACAACTTCATTAATTTATTTAATTTTTCCTATTCTATCAAGTGGATAAAATCTTATATTTACTTTTCCAAGTATTTCTTCTTTTTTAAAGTTTCCAAGTATTCTACTATCTTTTGATACTTCTCTATTATCACCTAAAACAAAGTATTCGTTATCTTTGGTTTCTGCTGTAAAATCTTCTGTATCTTTAAAATCCATATTTGTTTTTACTTCTTCACCATTGATATATAGTTTATTATCTTTATATTCTATTTTTTCATTAGGAAGTCCTATTACTCTTTTTATGATTCTATCATTATCAGCTTCGTTTTTTAAAACAACTATATCAAATCTTTTAGCACCATTTATTCTATAACCTATTTTATTTATTAGTACTAAATTACCATCAAGTAGTGTATCATTCATACTATCTCCATCAACCATAGCTGGTGTCACTACAAATGTTCTTATTAAGACTACTACTATTATTATGATTATATAATCTTTTGCTTCTTTTAAAAATTTAACCATTTTTTATTCCTTTCGTTTTAAAAAAAATTAGGTTCACAACCTAATTTCT
>CAKOKV010000010.1 GCA_934095805.1 uncultured Bacilli bacterium
CAATATTACCATTAATATCTTTTATAGCTAAGTCGCTAACTTCATTAAAGTGAGCATCTACATTATCCCAAAGTTTTTGAATAAAATGATTTCCATCAAGAGTAGAACCTTCTTTTCCAATAACAGCAAAAGATTCTTTAACACATCTTTCTATTTTCATAAAACCTCCATAATAATATTATTTTACAATAAATAATCAAATATATCATTATATTATTAAATACTTTACAAATAAAATTAAAAATAAATATAATATAATTGTAATGGTGAAATTATGGAAGAATTTATAAACTTAACAACTGAAAATATAGAAAATGAAATATTATGTTGTATAGTAAGAAATCCTAAAAAGAATGATGCGGTAGAGTTAAAAAGAAACTGGCTTAATGAAAGAATAAAAGAGGAATATATCTATAGAAAATTAAATACTAAATCAACAGTTTTTGTAGAATATGCTCCACTAGAAATAGCTTGGACACCAATTGAAGGTGAAAATTATTATTATATTCATTGTATGTGGGTAGATAGTGAACATAAAGGAAAAGGCTATGGAAAACAACTAATGGAATATGTAATTAATACTGCAAAAGAAAATAATAAAAGTGGAATTTGTATGCTAGGTTCTATTAAACAAAAAAATTGGTTATCAAATCAAGAATTTGCTAAGAAGTATGGATTTAAAGTAGTAGATGAAACTAAAACAGGATATCAGTTATTAGCATTATCATTTGATAAAACACTACCTAAGTTTACTGAAAGAGCTAAAAAAGAAGAAATAGATACAAAAGATTTAACAATCTATTATGATTATCAATGTCCATTTATATATCAAAGTATTAATAAAATAAAAGAATATTGTATAAATAATAATATAAAATTAAATTTAAATCTAATAGATAACTTAGAAAAAGCAAAATCTGTTCCGTCCCCATTTAATAATTATGCCGTGTTTTATAATGGAAAGTTTATAACAGTAAATTTATTAGATGAAAAAACTGTGGATAGAATAGTAAAAAAATCGCAAAATTGACAAATTGTTAATAATTTGTTAAAATAAAGTTGCTTTTAAAGGGGAGGATTATAATGTTAAATAATCAATTAACTACGACAACTAATACAACAATTAAGTCAATTTGTAATATTGATTGTTTTAGCATTGCTTAGTAAAAGAAAATAAAAAAAGAAACTGCAAGTCTATTACAATCGTAATAGACTTTTTATTTTAAAAAACAAAGATATAGGACAAGATTATTATGTTAGTATTTTAAAGAGAGTTATCATATGGTGAAAGATAATAAATACTTATAATAGTTACTACCTATTAGGTTGCATAGGAAACTAAATGCCCGACTAAATCGGTTATAAGAATTAAGTTAATTAAAGGATGGTACCGTCTATTATGACTCCTTATGTGCCATCCTTTTTATGTTAAAAAGGAGATGATAAAATGACGAAAAAAGATGTTAATACCATTTTCCCTTTTAAAAGCAAATAAAGAAAAGAGGTTAAAATATGAATAAGAAATGTTGTGAATTATTAAAACAAGTAATTCAAAAAAATTATAACAATATAGAACTTGATAATATGTATTATGATAATAATGAATTTTATTACAAGTTTAAATGTAATGAACAAATAAGTGAAAACGATTTTCAAAAGATCGAAGAGAAAATTAAAGAATTAGATAATAATGTATTTGTAAAATTATTAAGAATTAGTGGAGTATATTATGAGGGAAAATCTAATAATGAAATGATTACTCGTATAGTTGGTAAGAGCTTTTTAAATCAAGAAGAACTTGAAAGATATAATGAATTTTTAAAAATAGCAAAAGAAAATGATCATAGAAAAATAGGTCAAGAATTAGATTTGTTTTGCTTTTCAGATTATGTAGGAGCTGGTCTTCCTTTATTTACTCCAAGAGGAACAATAATTAAAGATGAGTTACAAAAAGAAATAGAAAAAGTATGTAGAAAATATGGTTTTCAAAAAGTAAGTTGTCCATCATTAGCAGATATCTCTTTATTTGAAGTATCCGGTCATGCTAAAAAGTTTAATGATGAGTTATTTAGAGTTAGTTCACCAAAAGGACATAAATTTGTACTTAAACCAGTACAATGTCCACATCATACTCAAATATATGCTTCAAAATTAAGAAGTTATAAAGATTTACCTATAAGATATATGGAATCAGATAAACAATATAGAGCAGAATTACCAGGAGCAGTAGGAAATAGTTTATCAAGGGTTTATGCAATTACTGTTGAAGACGGTCATTCTTTTTGTAGGGTAGATCAAGTTAAACAAGAAATAATAAATATGTGTAATCTTATTAAAGATTTTTATTCAAGAATGGGATTATGGAATGATGTATGGGTGTCTCTTTCAGTAAGAGATTATAGTCATCCTGAAAAATATATTGGAGATAAATCAGATTGGGATATATGTGAACAAATGTTACAAGAAGTATCTGATGAATTAAATCTTAAAGCTAAAAAATGTGAAGGAGAAGCAGCTCTTTATGGACCTAAGTTAGACTTTATGTTCAAAGATGCACTTGGAAGAGACATACAAATACCAACAGTTCAATTAGATTTTGCATCCCCAAAAAGATTTGATTTAAATTATATTGATGAAAATGGTGAAAAACAACATCCTGTAATGGTTCATAGAGCAGTATTAGGTTCTTATGAAAGATTTATGGTATTACTCTTAGAACAATTTAAAGGAGTATTACCAATATGGCTAAGTCCAATTCAAGCAAACATAGTACCAGTAAATATTAAGTATCATGATGAATACTGTAAGAAAATATTTAATATTTTAAATGAAGAAGATATTAGAGTAAGCTATGATGATTCAAAAGAATCTATGAATAAAAAACTAAGACAAAGTAATATTATGAAAAATCCAATCACAATCATTATTGGTGATAAAGAAAGGGATAATAATTTAATAAGTTATAGAAAATATAATAGTGAAGAAACAATATCACTTAGTGTTGAAGAATTCATTGAATTTATAAAATCAGAAATCAAGAAAAGAGATTAGATTAATTCTATTCTCTTTTAAATTATGTTAAAATTAGTATGTTAATAACAATGAGGAGGTAATATGAATACAAAAGAAAAGGCTAAAAAATTTGCGATAAAAGCACATATGGGACAAGTTAGAAAAAGTGAACCAGATAAACCAATGATAATGCATCCAATTAGTGTTGGTATGATGTTAGAAGAATATGGATATGACGATCAGGTTGTAGCAGCAGGATACTTACATGATGTAGTTGAAGATACTAAATATACAATAGAAGATATAGAAAAAGAATTTGGCCAAGAAATTGCAAATCTTGTAATGGGAGCATCAGAACCAGATAAATCACTATCTTGGGAAGAAAGAAAAAAACATACTATTGAAGAAACAAAGACATTACCATTAAGAAATAAACTGATAGTTTGTGCAGACAAAATAAATAACTTAGAAGATATGATGGTTATATTTGAAAGAAATGGAAAGAAAGATTTTTCAGCTTTTAAAAGGGGCGAAAAAGATCAAAAGTGGTATTTCACAAATGTATATGAAAGTTTAATAAATAATGAAGATAAAGACTTACCAATTTTTAAAAGATTAAAAAATGTCATAGAGATGGTATTTGAAGATAAAGAAGATACATCTAATAATAATATAGAATCAAAAAAAATATATGCAAGAAAAATAGAATTAAAAAAATTAAAGTCATTATGTAAATTATCAAAACCATTTATTATTGAAATGTTTGATATATCTATAGCTAATGATTTATATAAATTTTTTTCAGAGAATGAATTTGATACCATTATAATAAATGATAAAGATAAAGAATTAAATAATCAATTACAAACAGCAATTAAATCAAATCCAGAGATAATTATTATTAATGATACAAATAATAATATAATATCAGAAGAAAGAATAGATGTATTAATAACTACATCTTCTCAAAATAACTTAAATAGTAAAGTAAGTACAATAATTAATAGTGATACAAATGAAATAGAAATAATTATGAAAATATTAATTTCTATGAGAAAAAAATATATTGAAGAATTTAAAGAAAAATATAATTTAAATTAAAAATTTTATTATAAATAGTTTAATTTTAACAATATTCTTTTTAATATATATTTGTCTATTAACTCATAAATATAATATATTATTATTGATAGACAAGTTGAAATAATTAAAACAAATGGTATTATTCCTAAATATCCATTAATTGAAAAGCGAATTATATTTTTAAAACAATGAGCATATAGTAAATTATCTACTATTGAAGAAATTAAATATATTCCTAAAGATAATTCAGAAATTCTTGTAATTATCTTTTTTAATATGATAGGAACTCTATCAAGCTTTAAGTTTAAAATAAAAATGAATAATAAAGTAGATGATAGTAGATTAAATATACTACCCCAATCATTATGTATGCCCCAGACAAATAGTTTATCATGTGAAAAACAAATATTTACAACACCAGATAATACGATAACTAAAACAAAGTAAAATATATTTAAATATTTATTTAAATGAATTTTATATTCTCTCAAATAACATCCTATGAAATAATATGTTAAAGGATACATATTAATCCACCAATCAGGTATAAGCAAATATTTAGAATTATATATTCCCTGAAAAGAAGTAGTCACAAGCATAGTTAACAATAATAATTGTTTATGTTTTTTACTTTCTAAGTTATTATAAATCAAATTAATAAATGGTATTATAAGAAATAAGCCTAAATACATTTCGACATACCAAGAATATCCAGTATTAAAAGCAAGAATTCTTTTTATAATATATTTTATATTAAAGGCTGTTCCATTAATAATTGAATTATAGAATAAATATAGTAAGACACATAATAAATATACTATTAGAACTTTGGATACTCCTAAATAATATTTTTTATTCAAACTTTTATTTTTCATAAGATAACCAGTTGCAATTATGAATAAAGGTACACATACCATAAAAACAGTTCTAAAAAATACACCTAAGTATAAATTACTTCCAACAATTTTAACTTTATAAAATTCTGTGTTTAGAAAGAAGTGTACAGATATAACAGAAAATATTGTGATGCATTTTATTAAATCAATATTAATATTTCTCTTTTTCATGCTAATTACCTCTTATGATATTAAAATTGTATCATAATTTAGCACTGATGTTAAGAAAGTCAGTTACTTATAAATGAAATAAAATTAAAATCAATAAAATAATATATAAAATTTCATTAAAATAATATCTTAAAAGGCATAAATATAGTAAAATTAAATTGGTAATAGTGAGGAGATGATATTATGAGACTAATACTTTGTGGAGGTGGATCTGGAGAGCAAAATTTACTAGCTAATCAGAAACTTGATGAAATAATTAATCATACAAAACCATTACTATATATACCACTTGCTATGGATGAAGAAGAACACCCATATAATAGTTGTTTTGAATGGATACAAGAGGAACTTAAAAATGTAAAAGTTCCCTATATTGAAATGGTTAGAACATTCGAAGAATTAGCGGCTAAAAAACTAGAAAATTATTCTGCAATATTTATAGGCGGAGGAAATACATATTAACTTTTATTAGGATTAAAACAAAGTGGTGCTTATAATAACATTAAAAACTATATAGAAAATGATGGAATAGTAATAGGAGGAAGTGCAGGAGCTGTTATATTTGGATATGATATTAATATTATTTCAAGTATGGATCCAAATGATGTTAAACTAAATGACACAAAAGGTTTTAATGTATTATCAGGAATTTCAATTTTCCCACATTATACTAATAAAAAATCGAAACTAACAGATGAAGAAAATGAAACTAGATTAAATAATTTTACTAATTCAATTATAGAGTTTTCTACTTCAATTGGTGAAGTAATTGCAATTCCAGAAGAAGATGCAATATATATAAATGAAGAAAAAGTCGAAGTTATAGGAACAAAACCATACTATACATTTAAAAATGGTGTATCGAATAAAATCGAAATAAAAGATATAAAATTATAAATTAAAAACAATTTGTATATTTGCTAACACCCCCTAGGGGTGTTATAATTTTATATGGAGATGAAACATATGAATAGTAGATGTGAACATTGTACCATATGTAAGAAGAGTACTCATAGAGATGAAGAAACAAAGAAAAGACTAAATAAAAGACTCAAAACTATTGAAGGACAAATTCGTGGTGTACAAAATATGATAGATGAAGATAAATATTGTAATGAAATATTAATTCAACTTTTAGCAATAAATAAATCTATCAAAAGTATAAGTAATGAAAAATCATTTAGCTACATGTGTTGTAAGAGATATCAAAAATGATGATCCACAAATAATTGATGAAGTAATGGAATTAATTAGGAGAATTAATTAATGGAAACAATCTATGTGAAAATTGATGGTATTACTTGTGATAATTGTAGAAATAAAATAAAAAAAGAATTGCTAAATATAAAAGAAGTTACTGATGTAAAAATAACTAAGAATATTGCCAAAATAACTTCTTCAATAAAAATCAAAAATATAATAATTATTGATAAGATAAATTCATTAGGTTATTTTACAAAAAATAGTTATAAGTATTTTATTATTAACATTTTTAATTAAAAAAATATTTGGATATAATATTTTTAATGTAATTCCAACTATAAGTGATAGTATTACTTACGGAATGTTATTTATAACTGGATTATTAACTAGTATACATTGTATAAGTATGTGTGGTGCGATAAATTTAATTGCTACATATAATAGAGAAAATAAAACTAATCTAAAAAGACCAATATTATATAATTTAGGTAGATTAACTTCTTATAGCATTCTAGGTGGAATTGTAGGAGTAATTGGCTCAATTATTAGTATTAGTGAAACAATAAATGGATTAATTATTATATTTGCTTCAATAATAATGTTACTTATGTCTTTAAGTATGTTAAATATAATTAAGTTTAGACTACCTAAATTAATAAAGTTTAAGAAAAGGACCAAAACAAGTAATCCATTTATAATTGGCTTATTAAATGGATTTATGCCATGTGGACCATTACAAGCTATGCAAATATATGCATTATCAACCGGATCTTTTGTAAAAGGAGCACTTTCTATGTTCTTGTTTTGCTTAGGGACAATTCCTTTAATGCTTAGTGTAGGAATAGTATTCAATGTAGCAAAAGGAAGAAAGAGAATAATGTTAAACAAAGTGGCTTCAGTACTTATTTTACTATTATCATTAACAATGCTATTTAGAGGTTTTAGTACATTCGGAATAAATATTAACAAAAATTATGGAAATTGTGATGACATAATAGTTCAAAAAGGTAAAAAGGTAAAATTAATTATTAATGCTCCTAAAAAATATTTAACAAGATGTAACAATATCGTAATGATAAATGAATTTAATATTAAAAAAGAACTTGTAGAGGGAGAAAATGTAATAGAATTTATTCTAAATGAAGTAGGAACATATTCAATGAATTGCTGGATGAATATGATTACAAATAATATTAAAGTTATAGATGATGAAAAATATTTCGAGGTGAAACAATGAAAAAAATAATTTTAAAAATAGATGGAATGACTTGTAGTGCTTGCTCATCAAGCTTAGAAAAATATTTATTAAAACAAGATGGTATAAATGATGCTTTAGTAAACCTAGTAATGTCATCAGCAAGTATAAGCTATGAAGATAATATTACTATAGATGATTTAAATAGATTTGTAAGTGAAGCAGGATTTAAATCACTAGGTATTTATGATGAACAAGAAAATAAAGATAATAATAAAAATTTTTATTTTATATTTAATGGATTACTAGCATTATTAGTTTTATATATTTCAATGTCACATATGGTACATTTACCAGTAATACCTTTCCTACATATGATGAATCATCCAATAAACTATTCAGTGTGTTTATTTATATTCAGTATATATTTTATATATTTTGGTTGGGACATAATAAATAGTGGAGTTAAAAACATTAAATATAAGTCTCCAAACATGGACACACTTGTTACATTAGGTGTTGTTTTTAGTTTTATATTTAGTACATTTAATATGATTATGATTTTAAAAGGAAATAATGAATATGTAGAGAATTTATATTTTGAAAGTGTATGTGTTATCCTTTATTTAATAAAGTTTGGCAGATATATAGATGGTATTAGTAAAGAAAAAACAAAGGATGCCATAAAAGGACTAGTAACAATTACTCCGAAGTCAGCAATATTATTTAAAAACAATAAAGAAAAAGAAGTAACAATTGATGAGGTTAAAAAAGGAGATATTTTAATAGTAAAACCAGGAAATAGATTTGCAGTAGATGGATCTATAGTTAAAGGAAATGCACATGTAGACGAATCATTTATAAGTGGAGAATCATTACCAGTGAAAAAAGGCATAGACGATAAAGTAGTTGCAGGCTCTATAAATTTAGATGGTGAAGTTCTATATAAAGCAGAAAATATAGGTAGAGATTCAACAATATCAGAAATAGTAAGATTAGTTGTTGAAGCAACAAATACAAAGGCTCCGATTGCAAGGATTGCAGATAAAGTAAGTGGAATATTTGTTCCGATTGTTATAGTTTTGGCAGTAATAACACTTTTAGTACACTTAATATTAGGATTTAGTTTTAATGAATCAATTGTATATTTTGTAACAGTGCTTGTTTGTGCATGTCCTTGTGCATTAGGACTTGCGACTCCACTAGCAATAGTTGTAAGTGAAGGACTGTGTGCTAAAAATGGAATATTAGTAAAAAAATCTGAAATACTTGAAAATGCAAATAAAATAGATGTAATAGTATTTGATAAAACAGGTACATTAACATATGGAAATCTAAGAATATCAAAAATAATAAATAATTCTGATTATACAGATAATGATTTAATAGAAATAGTTTCATCATTAGAAAATAAATCAACACATCCAATTGCTAATGCTTTTAATAATTATGCTACAGAAAATAAATTAAAAAAATTAAATGTAGAAGAATTTAAAAATATAGCAGGAATTGGTTTAAAAGGTATTATTAATGAAAATGAATATCTAATAGGTAACAATAAAATATTTCAAAAATATAAAATAGACAATAATATTGAAAAAGAAGAAAAAAAATTATCTTTAGACGGAAACAGTATTGTATATGTTGTAGAAAACAAGAAAGTTATTGCACTTATTGGTGTAAAAGATATCATTAGAAGCAATGCAAAAAATGTTATAAACAAGTTAAAACAAATAAATAAGAGGATTATTATGCTTACAGGAGATAATGAAATTACCGCTAATATAATTGCTAAAAATATAGGCATAAAAGAAATAATAGCAAATGTATCTCCTAAAGATAAATCAAATAAAATTAAAGAATTAAAAAATAAAGGATTAAAAGTAATGATGGTAGGAGATGGAATAAACGATGCTCCAAGTTTATCAGTAGCAGATATAGGAGTAAGTTTAAATTCAGCAATTGACATTGCAGCTGATTCTGCCGATGTTATATTAATGAGAAATGATTTAAACTCAATATATAATTTATTTGATATAAGTAAAAAAACATTAAGTAATATAAAAGGAAATTTATTTTGGGCATTCTTTTATAACATTTGTATGATTCCACTAGCATGTGGATTATTAGAATTTGCTAATATTACAATGAATCCAATGATAGCAGGATTAGCAATGACTTTATCAAGTTTCACTGTTATAATTAATGCATTAAGATTAAAAAGATGGAAGGAGAAATAATATATGTTTAATAAAAAAATAAAAAAAGTAATTACTATTGAAGGAATGATGTGTGAACATTGTAAAATGAAAGTAGAAAAATCACTATCAGAACTAGAAGGTGTTTCTAAAGTAAAAGTTAATTTAAAAGATAAAACAGCTACTATTTATTCAACAAATAGTATTAGTAATGATAGTATTAAAGATACAATTAGTAAATTGGATTATAAAATAATTAATATTAGAGAAGATGAGTAATGAAAAAGTAACATTTATAAATTTATACAGAAATAATTATAAATGTTACTTTTTCTCTCGTTGTGCCTTGAGGAAGACCAGGTATTTTTTTAATATTTCATATCTTTCTTTCCAATCTTCTTTAGTTAAATATGATTGATTATTTCTACCTTTTTTGTCTTTAATTGTTAGTCCAGTTTTTTTGAATTTTCTAACCATGCTTTCTACAGTTTTCCAACTTATGTTGTATTCTTTTGTTAAAGATGCATATGAATATTTGCCTGATATGTATTTGCTTATAATTTCAGTTCTTTCTTCATTTGTAAATGTTTTAAACTTTTGTCCTTTTGTTGCCATAATAAAAATACACCTCCTTTCGGAAGTGTATTTTATCATAATTTTTGTAGTCCCTCTTTTTTGTTAATGTCTACTTTAAGGGGGGCATTTCATGTCCGGTTCTCTTTTTTTATGTAACAAAGTATGATTTTATCAATAAAGGAATATACTAATTGTATATATAACATGTAAACATGAAAAAAAATGTTGAAATCAACATTTAGTATGTTATAATTAAAATGTAACATAGAGAAGTTACAAATCACTGATAATTATTGACATTTTATATAATAAGTGATATATTAATGACCAAACAAAAAGAGAGTTACAGCTGACTTCGCCTGTTAGATGTTTCTCAGCCCGTTATTTGTGCCAAGAACACCATATCTTATGCTGATAGGTGTTCTTTTTTGTTAGTCTTTTGAATAAAAATGATTTAGCACTATTATTAGCATAATAATGCCAACTATATACTCCATGAGTATAAATTCTTCTTTCCATTGGACCACCTCCTTCCTTTTAATTTGTTTTCATAAATTATTAGGACTGAGGTAAAAACACCCAACCTTATCAGTTATAGCTCTCAATTAAAATAATACCTTATTTATAGTAAATTGTAAATGTTTTATTAATACAAAATTAAAAAATATTATTTGCTTTACAGATTATATTTCATTTTTATAAACTCTAGCTCAGGATAATTACACATAAATAGTAATTGTCCTTTTTTATGCAAAGAATCAATTAAACTAACATCTTTATGACATTTTCTATGACAATTTTCGCATACGGGTATAAATAACCCATATTTAATAGAATTGACTCTATTTCGTCCAAAAAACACTTCATGAAGATGTTCTTTTTTGCAACCACACAAATAACATACATTTAAATTCTCTGTGAATAATGATGCAGTTCTACTATTTTCTAATTTAGACTGTCTAGTAGTTCTATTATTTAGTGATTTAAATTGTTTATATTCTTTACTATCACATTCTCTATAACAGTTGAAAGATACTTCCTTTTTTAAGAGTGTACAATAACAATATTTTTTATTTTTTTTGCTTCTAATTTTAAAGTATTAGCAGTTCATTTTTTGTTTGCAAAAATTACCATAAAATTACCATGAAATAGGTGGAAAATATGGAAAATTATCATATTTTTGATAAAATTAATAATAAAAAATCCCTTAAAATAAGGGATTTTGTTGATTTCATTGGAGCAGGTGATGGGAATCGGACCCACGTTATTAGCTTGGAAGGCTAGAGTTCTACCATTAAACTACACCTGCATTGCTAAATGCAAGAATCATTTTACTAGAAAAGGGTCCGATTGTCAATATATTTGAAGAAAAAAGTTAAATTTAATGTTTTAATGAATAAAAATGACAAATTATATCATTTAGTTTTTCTTTATAATAAACAATATTTATTATATAATATTAGTAGGTGATTAAAATGGATAGAATGAATGAGATAATTGATCTTTTAAATAAATATGCTTATGAATATTATACTATGGATGAACCATCTGTAGAAGATGCTGAATATGATAGATTAATGCAAGAACTTATAAGAATAGAATCGTCACATCCTGAGTGGGTAAGAGAAGATTCACCAACAAGAAAAATTGGTGGTGAAATAATATCTGAATTTCAAAAGGTTAGACACGAAGTTCCAATGATGAGTTTAGGAAATGTATTTAACGAAGAAGAAATAATTGATTTTGATAGAAAAATATCAGAAGTGTTTCCTAATCACGAATATGTATGTGAATTAAAAATAGATGGATTAGCAGTTTCTCTTGAGTATAAAAAAGGAAAATTTACAAGAGCAGCTACCAGAGGAGATGGAACAATAGGTGAAGATATAACTCATAATGCCAAAACAATCAAAACAATACCACATAAATTACCAGAAGAAGTTGATTTAGATATCCGTGGTGAAATTTATATGCCTAAGAAAAGCTTTGAAAAACTAAATAAAGAATGTGAAGCAAAAGGAGAAAATACTTTTAAGAACCCTAGAAATGCAGCAGCTGGATCAATAAGACAATTAGATTCAAATGTAGCAGCGAAAAGAGGATTAGATGCTTTCTTATATCACTATCCATTAACTCCATTTAAAACTCATTATGAAACATTAATGTATATGAAAAAGTTAGGTTTTATAGTTAATCCAAACATAAAACTATGTAAGAACATAAATGAAGTACTAGAATATATAAAAGAATGGACTGCTAAAAGAGATAGCCTACCTTATGAAATCGATGGAATTGTAATAAAGGTAAATGATATAGCAATGCAAAGAGAGCTTGGTTTCACAGCAAAAGTACCTAAATGGGCAACAGCCTATAAATTTCCACCAGAACATGTACTAACAAAATTAACTGATATTATTTTTACAGTTGGAAGAACTGGACAAATTACACCTAATGCAGTTTTAGAACCAGTAAGAGTTATGGGAAGTACAATATCAAGAGCTACATTACATAATAAAGACTTTTGTATAGAAAAAGATATACGAATTGGGGATTATGTATATATTTATAAAGCGGGTGATGTAATACCAGCAGTTGATAGAGTAGAGTTATCAAGAAGAAATGGAACAGAAAAACCATTTCAAATGATTGAATATTGTCCAATGTGTGGAAATAAATTAATTCAAAAAGATAAAATGGTAGACTATTTCTGTGATAATATTCATTGTCCAGCAAGAAAAATAGAAAGTTTAATACATTATGTAAGCAGACCAGCAATGAATATAGATGGCTTAGGTGACAAAATAATTGAAGACTTCTATAATTACGGATACATAAAGAAATTTAGTGATATCTACAAACTAGATAATAAAAGAGAAGAATTAATTGAATTAGAAGGATTTGGAAATAAAAGTGTTGACTCAATACTAGAAAGCATTGAAAAGTCTAAATCAAATGAACTTGATAGATTATTATTTGCTCTTGGAATAAACGGAATAGGTTCAAAAACAGCTAAACTATTATGTAAATATTACACAAGTATTGATTCATTAATGGATGCAACAGTAGA
>CAKOKV010000011.1 GCA_934095805.1 uncultured Bacilli bacterium
TATATAAGCTATTTTATTTACATAGTAAGTTATAAAAGGCAATAAAAACATATAAAATATATCTTTAATATTTAACAAAGCAATTATTAATAAAGTTATTGTTATACACAAAAACAAAGTAAAAGATGTTGCAGGTTTATTTCTAATACTTCTTAATATTTTTTTCATAATTATCACAATTTAATAATACAAAAGTAAAGAGTTTTATTCAATCTAAATTACAAAATTAGTCATAATTTGACAAATTTTTACATAAATTTCATTTTTATAATGTTCTCTATAATTTTAGAATTACTGATTAAATTATCTAAATTATTATTGTCAGTAATAATAACTGTGCCAAGAATGTCACTGTTTAATATTATAGGATTTATAACTATTTTATTTTTTGAAATAATATTGTTTGAGATTTTTACTTTTTGATTTGTATCTTTATAAAATATTTTTCTTTCTTGAATTAAGTTTTGTATTTCATTCGTTATTGTTTCATTTTCTTTGTTAATAATTTTGTTATTAATGATTAAGTATATGTCATTTTTTGTTACAGAGGAAAAACAGTTAATAAGATTTATTAACTCTGTTTCTATATTTTGCAATCTTGAATATTTTTCTAAAATAATTTTTTCTGATTCTATTGATATTTGAAAATCATCACCTGGATTTATATTTAAATATTTTCTTAATTCTTTTGGTAGTACTATTCTTCCAAGTTCATCTATTTTTCTTATTATACCTGCGGTCTGCATTTAATCACCTAATAATATTTTGGTGATTTTTTTATTTATTATACTTAAATTTCATATTATATATTACTTCTAGCAAATCTTCTAAATAATATATATAATTTTTCTCTAATGTTGCTTTTAGAAGTGTTATTAATATTGAACCACCTTTATATTGAAAATTAAATTTTGTTGTGATTTTTGTTGATTCTACAAATAGTTCTTCAATATTTATATCTTCATATACTTCTTTTCGTAATTTTAATACTGATTTCAAATTATCATTTTCAAGTAATTGAATATTTGTAATCATAAGTAATTTTTCTAGGTATTTTTCATGTGCATATATTTCAAGATCTTTATTTGTCATACCAAATCTATCTCTTATTTCAGATAATACTTCATTTAGTTCTTTTCTTGTTGTAATTCCATTAATTTTCTTATGTAATTCGATTATTACATCACTTTCGTCTGTATAACATTTATCAATGTGGGTTTGAATATCTATTGGAATTGGTTCTCTTTCTTCATCTTCATTTACTGTTATACCATTTATTTCTTCATTAACAAGTTCCATATACATACTAACACCTACTGAGTCAATAAAACCTGCTTGTTCTTTTCCTAAGATATCTCCTGCTCCTCTAATTGCAAGATCTCTCATTGAAATTTTGTATCCACTTCCTAATTCTGTAAATTCTTTTATTGCCTCTAATCTTTTTAGTGCTATGCTATTTAAGACTTTTTCTTTTTTATACATCAAATAAGCATATGCTATTCTGTCTCCACGACCGACACGGCCCCTTATTTGATATAATTGGCTTAAGCCAAATCTATCGCTATCAATAACAATAATCGTATTTGCATTTGGTATGTCTATACCATTTTCTATAATTGTTGTACTTATTAAAACATCATATTTTTTATTAGTGAAATCATAAATTATATCTTGCATTTCATTTTTAGACATTTTTCCATGGGCATAACATATTCTTGCTTCTGGTATTAATTTTTTATATTTTTCTGCAAGTGTATCCATATTTGTTATATTGTTATAAAGTATGTATGATTGTCCGTTTCTGCTCATTTCTTTTAAAATAGTTTCTCTAATTAACATATCATTATATTCTATAACATATGTTTGAACTGGATATCTATTTCTTGGTGCACTTTCTATTAGTGATAAATCTCTTATACCAACTAATGACATTTGTAGTGATCTTGGAATTGGTGTGGCTGATACTGATAAGACATGAACATTAGATTTTAATTTTTTTATTTTCTCTTTTTGTTCCACTCCAAAACGATGTTCCTCATCTATAACAAGCAATCCTAAATCTTTAAACTCTACATCACTACTTAATAATCTATGTGTACCAAAAAGAATATCTATTTTACCTTCTTTTAATCTTTTTAATTTTTCCTGTACTTGTTTATTAGTAAAATGTCTATTAATTAAATCTATATTCACTCCATGATTTTTAAATCTTTTTAATGCTGAATCATATTGTTGATGAGAAAGCAGTGTTGTTGGACATAAATAAGCCACTTGTTTTCCATTCATAACTGTTTTAAACATTGCTCTGAAAACTACTTCTGTCTTTCCATAACCAACATCGCCACATAACAATCTTTCCATTGGTCTAGGATTTTCTAAATCTCTTTTTATTTCTTCACTTGCTTTTAATTGATCAACTGTCTCTTCATAACCAAATTCTGATTCAAATATCATTTGTTCTTCATCATCTTTTTTAAATGGTTCTATTGTGGCTTTGTTTCTAGCTTGATATATTTTTAATAATTCACCAGTGATATTTTTTATTCTTTCTTTTATTCTTAATTTTGTCTTAGTCCATTCAACACTATTTAATTTGTTAATTGGCGGTTTTACTCCTTCTTTTGAAGAATATTTATATAGTTTTGTAATGTCTTCAACTGGCATATAAAGTTTATCATTACCTTTATATTGTATCAGTAAGTAATCTCTTTTTAATCCCTTTTTTTCTATTGTTGTAAGACCCATATAAATACCTATTCCAGATTTTCTATGTACAACATAATCCCCTGGTTTTATACTATCTATTGACATTATTTTACTGCCAAGTGAACTTCCTTTTATTAATTCTTTTTTATTTTGTGATTCATATAGATCAAATTCTGAAAAATATGTATTATTTTTATACACAAATCCGTGATTTAATGTATAAGCTTCTATTTTTATTGCTTTATCATATTTTTTTACTTCTTCTGTTAATAACTTGTTAGTTGTATATAGAGTTCCACCACTTGTTTTAAGATCAAAAAAGAATTTTTCTTTATTTGAATTATAATTATCTATTGCTTCTGCTTCTATTTTGATGTCAGAATTTCTGTTATTAATTGTATCGAAATATATATCGTTATCATTTACCAATTTACTTACTTTAAATATTTCATTTTGCATATCTAAATATTTAAGTTGTGGCTGAATCATTTTTTCTTGATTTATTATTTGATTATAGTTATGAAATATTACTAATCCGTCTCTATTGTAATCTCTTATAGAAGAATTGTTATTATCAAAGTCATCCTTTATAGGAGATATAGTTATTTCTTCGATTTCTTTTATAGATTTTTGTGTTACTGGATCAAAATATTTTATTTTTTCTATTGTGTCATCAAACAATTCGATTCTAATAGGATTTTCTTCATTAATAGGAAATATATCTATGATAAAACCTCTGACTGCAAAATCAGATGTTTCATATACCATACTTTCTTTTTTATATCCGATTTTAATAAGTTTACTAATAAAATCTTCTCTATTTATTTCTGAATTTACTTTAATATTTATTCTATTTTCTTTATAGCTTGAAGGAGCTGGTAACTTTTTTATAAAACTATTTAGGTGAACTATAATTATTTTTTTAGTTTCTGTTTCAAATTTATTTATTCTATTGGCTCTCATATATAGTAGTTCTGGAGAACTAGCTATTGCTTTTTTCGACATGAAATCATCTTCTGGAAATAAATATACTTCATCTAAATAATTTTTCATTTCATTGTATATTTCAGTTGCTTCATTTAATGTTGGTACAACTAATAATATATTTTTTTTTGTAGTAAAAAAGATATATAACAAAAGTTGGTTATATATTTCATTTTTGCTTACTGATATTTTATGTACATTATTAATATCAAAATCAAATAATTTTTTAAATAAATTATTTTTCATATCTAGTTCCTATTATATTTTTCCATTAATTTATCTATATTATACATTGTAAAATCATCAATAATGTTAGCTATTATTGGTAATACTTGTTCTACTTTTTCATCTTCTTCTTTTGTAAAAGTTCCTAAAACATATTTATCTAATGGAATTTGATTTTTTGAAATACCTATTCTAATTCTTTGAATATTTTCTGTTTTAAGTAATTCTATTATATTTTTTATTCCATTATGACCGCCTGCACTACCATTTCTTTTTATTTTGAAAGTTCCCACTTCAAAGTCTACATCATCATATATTACTATTAAATCTGATAAATCTATATTATAGTATTTCACAAATTCTATAACTGATTCACCAGATAGATTCATATAAGTTTGTGGTTTTAATAATATTATTTTTTCATTGTTAACAAGTTGTTCACAATATAATCCTTTAAATTTTGATTTAAATGTAAGATTATTTTTTTCAGCATAAAAATCTATGGCTCTAAATCCACAGTTGTGTCTTGTTTTTTCATATTTTTTATCTGGGTTTCCTAATCCTACAATTAACTTCATCTTAATTCTCCTTAAATTCATTATATAATTTGTTTTTACTTATATTATACTTATCAGCTATCTCTCTTATAGCATCTCTTTTTGAATATCCTAATTTAAGTAATTTTGAAATTTCATCGTTATAATCTATTTCTTGTGTTATTTCTTGTGTATTGCCTTCTATAACAATTACCATTTCTCCTTTTAAATTATCAGATATTTTTAGTATATTTTCTATACTATCTCTTATTATTTCTTCATATAATTTTGATATTTCTCTTGCAATTGCAATTCTTCTATTTCCAAATACTGATAAAATTTGTTTTAATGTTGATGTTATTCTATGTGGAGATTCATATAAAATAATAGTTTGTTTTATTTCTTTTAATTCTATTAATTCTTTCTTAGAAATCGATGGTTTGCTGTTTAAAAAACCATAAAACAAAAATTTTTCATTACTTAATCCTGACATATTTATAGCTGGCAAAAGTGCATTTGGACCAGGTAAAGCAATCACAGTTATTCCATTATTTATTGCTTCTTCTACTATTACATTTCCTGGATCACTGATTAATGGTGTTCCTCTATCAGTTACATATCCAATATTTTTCCCTGACTTTAATATTTCTATTATTTTATTCTTATGCTTCATTTCTGTATATTTATGACATGATTCAATTTTTTTTGTAATTTTTAAATATTTTAATAAATTAGCTGTCTCTCTTGTATCTTCTGCATAAACTATATCTACCATTTTCAATGTTTTTATTGCTCTTAATGTAATATCTTCTAAATTACCTATTGGTGTTGGTATTAAATACAGTTTTCCATATTTACTATTTTCATAACTTTTCTGATTCATTTTCATCACTTCCAAACATTTTTAGAACTTCATTAGTGTATGTACCATCTTCATTATGTACAAATAATGGCGGTAATATTTTTATTCCAGATTTACCATTTTTTCTTCCATCAATTAAAATTAAATTAGATTCAGAATTAGTTTTTGGATAAATAAATCTTACTCTTTTTGGTTCAATATTATTTTTTTTCATTAGTTCAATAATTTCTATTAATCTATCAGTTCTATGGACCATACAAAGTGAGCCACCATTTTTTAATAATTTTTTAGATATTGATATTACATCTTCTAATTTTATTTCTATCTCGTGTCTAGCGATAGATTTTATCATATTTTCATTAATTATGCTATCTTTTTCTTTTTTGAAATATGGAGGATTGCATGTTATAAGATCAAAAGTATCTGTTTCAAATTTATTTACCATATTTTTAGCATTATCATTATATAGTTTTATTCTCTTTTCTAAATTATTGATTTTTAAGGTTTCTAAAGCTAAATCATATATTTCTTTTTGGATTTCAACAGCATATATTTCAGCTGAAGTTTTAATACTTAAAACTAATGGTATTGGTAAATTTCCACTGCATAAGTCCATTATTTTTTTTGTATTTGGAGTCAATAAAACAAAATTTGGCAATAAAATTGAGTCCAAACTAAAATTAAAATAATTCTTATCTTGAACTATCTTAATATTATTGTAATAAACTAAATCATTAATTGTTTTTGTTGATTCTTTTTTCATTCTTTAGTGGTACCTTTATTTCTATTTTATTTCCTTTTTCAGTTAATAAGGTATATTTTCTATTTGGAATATCGACTGATATTACAGTTCCATTTTCATTTTCATATATTTTTTTGTCACCTACTTCTGGAAGTCCTTTTCTGTACTCGGTATATAAATCATCCTCATATTTTAAACAGCACAACAGTCTTCCACATAATCCATTTATTTTATTTGGATTTAATGAAAGATTTTGATTTTTTACTTGTGCAATTCCAACTGAATCTAAATCATTTAAAAAACTTGAACAACATATTTTTCTTCCACATTGTCCTATTCCAGAAATATTTTTAGCTTTATCTCTTACACCAACTTGTCTTAATTCTATTCTTGTTTTATAAATTGCCGCTAAAGATTTTGCTAAATCTCTAAAATCAACTCTATTATCTGATAAAAATTGAAATACTAATTGTTTTCTGTCAAAAGTAAAGAAAGCATCTAAAAACTTCATATCTAGATTCGTCTTTTCTGCAAGTTCTTGTGCTTTTAACAAAGCCTTTGCAGAGTCTTCTATGTTTTTTTTATTTTGATTTTCGTCTTCTTTTGTAGCTATTTTCTCTACTAAAGCATGTTCTTTTCCATCATTTAATTCTCCGAATAAAGCTCCTATTTTTCCATATTGTAGACCTCTTTCAGTGTTAACAATTACTTTATCGTTTAATTTAATTTCTAAATTGTTATCAAAAAATGTATATAACTTACCTTTTTCTTTAAATTCTACACCTACTGCTTTCATTTTTATCCCCACATTTCTATGATGAATCTATCGATCATCAAGTTTTTATTTAAATAATTTGATGTTAATGAAATAAATTTATCTATTATTAATATTTTTTTAGATATCGATTTTATATCATTTTTCATAAATATTATATCATCTTTTTTAATATTTTCATCATTTACAATAGTGTATAATGTTTTTTTATATCTTTCCATCATAACATATAAAATTTTTAAAAATTTATCTCTATCATTAATTATTGTATAAATTTTGTTATAATATGCAATACTCTCAATACCATATTTTTCTAGATTATTTATTATTTCTTCACACTCAATTACTAAATTTTCATCATTTTCTTTTTTTTCTTTACTTGCATTGATAAAAACTTTTTGACATCTACTAACTATTGTTGGTTTTACTGCATCTATATTATTTGTTAACAAAATTGCATATATGCCAGGACTAGGCTCTTCTAATGTTTTTAACATTGCATTATAAACAGTGTCACTCATTTTTTCACAATCCTCTATTATATATAGTTTAGTATTATTAAATTGCGATGTAGTTGATAAATTTTTTAATAATTCTTTTATCTTTTCTTTACTTAAATAACCATCTTCAGTTTTTATAATATATATATCTGGATTTTCTTCTAACAGAATATTATTTTTAAAAATAAATTTATTAATAGTTTCTTCTAACTCATTTTTTATATCATCATAAATAACATTTCCTATAAGAAATGCTTGAGTCATTCTATTTTCATTATATAACTTTTCAAAATATTGATAAATCTTTTGCAAAATATTACTCCTTAATAATAGTATTTTAAATATAAAATTGCAATTATTCCTAAAATATCAAATAAATAAACTATTATTATTGAGTAATAATTTATTGGAACTGTTTTGCCAGTTTTATATATAAAAATATTAATTGTGTATAACAAACATATTGAATAAACTATTCTTTTTATAATATTAATTATCATAAATTTACTATTCTCCTAAATAAATTTATGAATTTCGATTTTATGATATTACTTTTCTGTCATCCCAAGCTTTTGATATCATAATTGGATCTAAATACTCTATATCTGTTCCCATTGGAAGTCCATATGACAATCTTGAAACTTTTACATCAAATTTTTCTAATATTTTTTGTAAATATTGAGATGTTATTTCACCTTCTATTGAGGGATTTAAAGCTATTATTATTTCTTTTATTTCTTTGTTTATTCGCTTATTAACTAAATCTGAAATATTTAAATCTTCAGGATTTTTTCCATCTATTGGTGATATAAGACCATTTAAGACATGATAATTTCCTTTATATTTTCCTGTTTTTTCTATAAAAAATACATTTTTAGAATCTTCAACTATACAAATTGTACTTTTATCTCTAGATGCATCAGCACACACTTCACATATTTCCTCATCACTTAAACAACCACAAATATTACAAATTTTAATATTTTTTTTAAAATCTAGAAGTGATGCAGCTAATGCTTCAATTTCATCCTCTTCTTTTTCATATAATGAATAAACATATCTTTCAGCTGTTTTTTCTCCTACTCCTGGAAGTATGGTTAAGTTATTAACTAAATTTTGAAAACTTTTTGGAAGTGCCATTTTATTATAAAAGGCCTCCCATACCATTAGTATATTTTCCTAATTTTTTATCTTTTGTTGATTTTATTTGTTTAAGTATATCATTAACTCCAACTTGAATCATATCTTCCAGCATTTCGCTGTCTTCTAAAATTTGATTGTTTTTGATTTTAATAACATTAATTGTATTATTTCCCTTTCCTTCAATTAATACATAATCATTTTCATATTTAAATGTAGTATTTTCTATTTCTTTTGTAATTCTTTCAATATCTCCTTGTAATTTTCTTGCTTGTGCCATCAAACTTTGCATATTCATATTCATCATTCCTTTCATTCTACTATTATACAATCTTTTCCAAATAATGTCTCTGCAGTATTTTCTATTTTTGTATTTGATTTGTGTTTGATTTCTTCTTCTTTTTCTTCTATGTATTCATATTTTTTTCCAGAATCTATATTCTTCTTATATTCTTTAAGAATTGCCGTGTATTCTTCGTTATTTACAGCTATAACTGAATATTTTTTCCCAAAAACTTTTTTTAATAAATCTTGAATTTCTTCCATTTTGTTTTCAAATAATACTATGTCAAAATTATTTTTAAATGTAAAAAGAACATTAGTTTCAGTTACAATTTGTGGTGTTGCCTTCAGCAATAAATTTACTAGCGAATTATATTCTTTAATTGATAAGTATTCTTTTAATTTTTCATAGTTATTTATAAAATTATTTTTTAATTCTTTACTTGGTCCGCAAAAAACATTATTAATTTTTATTCGCTTATTTTCATTTTTATCTGATGTATTATTTTTTACGGTACTATCGGGGATTGGCATTATTATTTGTTTATTTTTTGTTTGTATTTCATTCTCATTTTTTTCTTCAGTATTATTAACCATTAAACACATTTTTAAAAAAGAAATTTCTGTAATAATTTTTTGATTATTTGTTCTTTTTAACTCATTGATTAATGTAAATAATTCTTCAGATAATTTTTCACAATAATCTAGTTTTATATTTGAAAAATCTAACAATTTTCTTTCATATTCTTTTTCAAAATAATTATCAGTATTATTAAAAATTATTATATTTCTTACTAATAATTGTATTCTTTCACATATATTAATAAAATTCTTTCCTTCTTCATAAAAACTATTTATTAATTTTAATGTTTCTTTTATATTTCCAGATGTTATACATTTAAATAATTCTAATTCTTTTTCCTCACTAATATCTCCAATTAGGTTATAAATATCATCAATTGATATATTATCTTTTTCAAGTGAGATTGCCTGATCTAACATATTTATTGCATCTCTTAGTCCTCCATCACTTAGTTTTGCAATTAGTTTTATTACATCCTCACTTAAATTTTTATTTTCCTGTTGAAGAATATATTTTAATCTGTTTTCTATTTGAGTGTTTGTAATCTTCTTGAAATCAAATTTTTGACATCTTGATATAACTGTTGAAGGAATTTTATTAAATTCTGTTGTTGCCAAAATAAAAATAACATGTTTTGGAGGTTCCTCTAATGTTTTTAAGAGTGCATTGAATGCACTTGTCGAAAGCATATGTACTTCATCTATAATATATACTTTATATTTTAAATGCACAGGCATTAATTTAACATTATTTCTTATTTCTCTAATTTCATCTACACCGTTATTGCTAGCTGCATCTATTTCTATTATATCTATTTCCTCATCAATATTTGTTAAACAATTATTACAATGATTGCATAAATCTCCGTCCTTAGTTTCAAGGCAGTTTACAGCTTTTGAAAATATTTTTGCAATACTTGTTTTTCCTGTGCCTCTTGGACCACTAAATATATATGCATGACTAACTTTTTCATTTATAATGCTGTTTTTTAGTATTTTTACTACTACTTCTTGGCCTACAACATCGCTAAATGTTTTTGGTCTATATTTACGATACAAAGATATATATTCCATATTTTCCTCCCCTTTAATTATATCAAATTTTTATATATTATACTATCTTTTGTATTTAAAGAATTCCGTTAGTTCATTATAAAATTCGTTATATTCTTTACATACAATTTTATTGAATTTTATTGTTACTTTTGATTCCTTGTTTGCATTCAATATATAATAAACTTTTTTTATTCTTGCTTCATTTATAACATCAATACACATTTGGCAAGGATATAATGTAACATATAGTTCACAATCGTTTAAATTCCAGGTTTTAAGTCTTTTTGCCGCCTTTTTAATAGCTAATATTTCTGCATGTGCTGTTGGATCATGTTTTTTTATTTTACTATTATATGCTTTTGATATTATTTTATTATTTTTTGTTATTATACATGAAACAGGCACCTCTTCATTTTTAAGTGCTTTTTTATTTAACTTAACTAATTTTTCTATTATTTCCGTTTTCATATACAAACACCTTTTCGTATTTTAATATAAATAAAATGTGCACACAAGATTAAAAGCTTAAGGCTGCTGTCTTCCAACTCTGACCTGGTTCACTAAACCTTGTTGCACATGTATATATTATCATAAGTTATATTCTTTTACAATAATAATTTTATTTTTTTGTTAAGAATTTTTATCTGTGTTATTTTTGTTATTTATTGTATGTTCCACGTGAAACATTGTTAATAACTTTTTAAATGTTATCAATTATAAATCTTATTATGTTATATTAAATATCTTGTTAATATTTTTTATTATTTTTATATTCATATTAGTATTCCATATGTAATATTAATGTTGTATTGTTAAAAATAATAGGTTTACCCATTTCTAGCAAAGTTATTATAATTTTTTAGTTGCTTTAGTCCTAATTTAAAATATTTCATTTATAATGTTCCATGTGGAACATTATTTAATTTTAGTTTAAATGTGTATTATAAATTTTATTCTTTTTTAATTAATTTATATTATATGTTAATCGTTAGTTAATATTAAATTGTTTTTTAGTTAAGTATTCTCTATAATTATTTTTTTTCTGTTAATAATGTTCCACATGGAACATTATATAATTTTGAGTGAAAACTATTCTTTTAATGCATATATATTTATATCTTATATTTTTATTATAAAACTTTATAAATCAATTTTAGAAATAGATAATTAAGCAATATAAATATTTTATATTATAGTGTTAATAATGTTTCACGTGAAACATTATAAAAAAATATTTTTTTACTCTATCATAAATAATCCTATTATTTAAATTATTAAAACAAAAAATAAATATTTTTTAAATAGTTTAATTGTTAATAATGTTCCACGTGGAACATTATTAATTGTTTTGATTGGTTAACATCCAAAATAATATATTTAAAAATCAAAATCAAAATTTTATGCTAATAGATATACTATGTTTCACGTGGAACATTGTTAATAACTTTTTTTTGATATTCTATATTAATTTAAAATTATTTCCCGGGAAATAATTTTTTTAATAATAAAAAATGTTCCACATGGAACATTTTTTATTTTTGTTTATTCTGATTCTTCAATTTCATTTTCTTTTTCTAAAATTGATATTGAAGCAACCTTATTATCCTCTTTAAGATTTATTAGTCTTACACCTTTTGTTACTCTGCCCATTTGTGATATTGAATTAACATCCATTCTAATTATTACTCCATTTTCAGTTATAATCATTAGATCTTTTTCATTATCAGTTGATTTAAATCCTACTATTTTGCCGTTTTTATCAGTAATATTTAATGTCTTTACACCTTTACTTCCTCTTTTTGTTTCTCTATATTCGTCCATAGAAGTTTTCTTACCGTAACCATTTTCAGTAACTACTAATAACATTTTTCCTGGTTCAGACACTTCAGTACCAACACATATGTCATTTGATAAATTAATTCCTCTAACTCCTGAAGCTGTTCTTCCCATTATTCTTATTTCTTCTTCATTGAATCTTGCCATTCTTCCGTTTGATGAACACATAAATATTTGATCATTACCTGTTGTTTTCTTTACTGATATTAACTCGTCATTATCTTTTAAAGTAATTGCAATTTTTCCGCTTTGTCTAATATTATCAAATTCGCTTATTAAAGTTCTCTTAATTAATCCGTTTTTAGTACTAAAAAGCAAACATTTGTATGTATCTTTTTCACTTATTGTTATCATTGTGTTGATTTTTTCATCTTTTTCTAGTGATAATATATTAACGATAGGTAAACCTTTTGCTGTTCTTGAAAATTCTGGAATTTTGTATCCTTTTAGTCTATATACTTTTCCTTTATTTGTGAAGAATAATAAGTAGTCATGTGTATTTAGTGAAATTAACTGTTCTACGAAGTCTTCTTCAGTTGTAGTCATTCCTTTTATACCAACTCCGCCTCTATTTTGTACTTTGTATGTATCTTTTGGAATTCTTTTTATATAATTTTTATTTGTTAAAGTTATTATTATATCTTCTTGTGGTATTAAAGATTCATCTTCAATATATTCTATTGCTGTATTATCAATTTTTGTTCTTCTTTCATCTCCGAATTTTTCTTTAATCTCAAGCATTTCTTTCTTAATTATATCTAATACTTTTTGTT
>CAKOKV010000012.1 GCA_934095805.1 uncultured Bacilli bacterium
TTCTAATCCAGTTAATCTTCTTAATTTTAACTCTAGTATTGCATCAGCTTGAATCTCGCTAAATCTATATTTTTCTATTAATCTTTGTTTTGCAAGTACATCGCTTTGACTTTCTTTGATTATTTTAATAATATCATCTATATGGTCTAATGCGATTTTATATCCTTCTAAAATATGTGCCCTTGCTTCTGCTTTTGCTAAATCAAATCTTGTTCTTCTAACTATTATTTCTCTTTGATAATCTATATATTTAGAAATAATATCAACAATTCCCAATGTTCTTGGTTGACCTTGATCTAACATTAAGAATATTATTCCGAATGTTGATTGTAATTGAGTGTGTTTATATAAATTATTTAATACAACATTTGCATTTGCTTCTTTTTTTAATGTAATTACTATTTTAACACCATTTTCAATATTTGTTTCTTCATGGTAATCAGCAATTCCTTCTAAAACTTTATCTCTAACTAGTTCAGCTATTCTATTTTTTAATTCTAATGTATTAACTCCGTAAGGAATTTCTGTAATTATTATTCTATTTCTATTATTAGATTCTTCTATTTCAGCTTTACATCTAATAGTAATTGTTCCTCTTCCTGTTTCATAGGCTTTTTTTATTCCACTATTTCCAAGTATTATTGCTCCTGTTGGAAAATCAGGACCTTTTATATATTGCATCATTTCATCAGTAGTTATTTGTGGATTATCTATATATGCAATACAACCATCAATTACTTCTCCTAAGTTATGTGGTGGAATATTTGTTGCCATACCTACTGCAATTCCCATAGTTCCATTTACTAAAATGTTTGGAAATCTACTTGGAATTACTACTGGTTCTTTTTCTGTTTCATCAAAGTTTGGTATAAAATCTACTGTATCTTTATTAATATCTCTTAATAATTCTAAACTTACTTTTGATAATCTTGCTTCTGTGTAACGCATTGCTGCTGCGCCATCACCATCCATGTTACCAAAGTTTCCGTGTCCATCCACAAGCATATATCTATAACTAAAATCTTGTGCCATTCTAACCATTGCTTCATATATTGATGAGTCTCCATGTGGATGGTATTTTCCCATTACATCTCCGACGATTCTAGCACATTTTCTGTGTTGTTTATCTGGGGTATAACCTGATTCATACATTGAGTATAAAATTCTTCTGTGAACAGGCTTTAAACCGTCTCTTAGATCAGGTATAGCTCTTGCAACTATAACACTCATGGAATAATCTAGAAATGAATCTTTGACTTCTTTAACTATATTATTTTGTACTATTCTATCCATTATTTCCTCCTATTATATATCTAGATTTCCTACATCTAGTGCATTTTCTTCTATAAATTTCTTTCTTGGTTCTACTTCTTCTCCCATTAATGTTGTAAATATTTCATCAGCTGCCATTACATCATCTACTGTTATTTGTCTTAGGATTCTATCTGCTTTTGACATTGTTGTATCTCTTAACTCATCTGCATCCATTTCACCAAGACCTTTCATACGAGTAATTATATACTTAGCATTTTCAGGTAAAGTTTTAACATATTCATCTTTTTCCTCATCTGATAATACATATTTAATATTTTTTCCATAAACAATCTTATAAAGAGGTGGATTAGCTGCATATACATATCCATGCTCAACAACTGGTTTAAAGAATCTATAAAATAGTGTTAATAGTAATATTCTAATATGAGAACCATCAACATCGGCATCGGTCATTATTATAATTTTGTGATATCTTAGTTTAGATAAATCAAATTCTTCACCTATTCCTGTTCCAAATGCAGTAACTATTGTTCTTATTTCTTCGTTACTTAGCGCTCTATCTAATCTAGCCTTTTCTACATTTAGTATTTTTCCTCTTAAAGGTAAAATTGCCTGAGTCATATAATCTCTACCTTTTTTAGCAGAACCACCGGCAGAATCTCCCTCGACTAGGAATATTTCTGATTCACTAGGATCTTTGCTTTTACAATCTGTTAATTTTCCATAGAAATTTGTTATTTCTAGGTCTCCTTTTCTTCTTGTTAATTCTCTTGCTTTTTTAGCAGCAACTCTTGCTCTTGAAGCTAACATTACTTTTTCTATTATAGCTTTTGCTTGATCTGGGTTTTCTAATAAGAATTTTTCTAATCCAGCCCCAAATACATTACTTGCTATTTTTCTTACTTCTACATTTCCTAATTTTGTTTTTGTTTGTCCTTCAAATTGTGGATTTGGATGTTTACAAGAAATAACTAATGTTATTCCCTCTTTTACATCATCTTGAGTAAGTGAATCGTCTTTTTCTTTTAGTATTCCATTATTTCTAGCATAATTGTTGATTACTCTTGATAATGCTAATCTAACTCCATCTTCATGAGTTCCACCTTCTACTGTATGGATATTGTTTGTAAAAGAATAAATATTACTTGAATAACCATCATTATATTGCATAGCAACTTCTATACTAATATTATCTTCTGCACCTTCTACATAAACTATATCATCATGAACAGTTTTCTTATTTGTATTTAATAATTTAACATACTCAATTAAACCACCATTATATAAGAATTCATCTTTTGCACCAGTTCTTAAATCACTAAGTATTATTCTTAATCCTTTATTTAAGAAAGCAAGTTCTCTTGTTCTACTCTTTAGTATTTCATAATTAAATACTGTTGTTTCTTCGAATATTTGTGGATCTGGTTTAAAAGTAACAGTTGTACCTGTTCTATTAGGGTCACAATCACCTATTACTTCTAGTGACATTACTGGGTGTCCACCTTTTTCAAATCTTTGATGATAAATTTTTCCATCTCTATACACTTTTACTTCTAACCATTCTGATAGTGCATTAACAACTGATGCACCAACTCCATGTAATCCACCAGATACTTTGTAGCCTCCGCCACCAAATTTACCACCTGCATGTAATACTGTAAATATTGTTTCTACCGTTGATACTCCTGTTTTTGGGTGAACACCTGTTGGCATTCCTCTTCCGTCATCTCTTACACTAACACTATTATCTTCATGAATAATTATTTCAATATTATTACAGTATCCAGCTAATGCTTCATCAACTGAGTTATCAACTATTTCCCATACTAAGTGATGAAGACCTCTTTCTCCTGTTGTTCCAATGTACATACCAGGTCTTTTACGAACGGCTTCTAAGCCTTCTAATACTTGAATATCATTAACTCCGTACTCTTCTTTCATCTAATTCTCCTTCTTGTCTAAATTATATATTTTTGCTCTATCAACTATTTTCTTATTAATATTCTTTAAGTCAGTAGTTGTTATAAATATCTGTATACTTTTATCTAATGATTTAAATATGTTATTTCTGTTAGCTTCGTCTAGTTCACTAAATAAGTCATCTAACAATAATATTGGCTTTATATCATAGTTTTCTATGAATATTTTTACCTCGGATAATTTCATTGCTAAAACGATTAATTTTTGTATTCCTTGTGAACTATATTCTTTTGAATTATTACCATTTTGATAAAAAGTAAAATCATCTCGGTGTACACCATGATTTGTCATGCCTAAGTTTATTTCTTTTGTTCTATTTTTCTTTAAAAAGTTTATTAATTTTTCTTTATCTTCTAATGAATAGTCAGATTCATATTTAATTTCAATTTTTTGATTTTTAGTATAATTTTTAAATATATTATTAATATTACTATTAATCAAATCTATATATTTTTTTCTATATTCATATATTTTCATGCCATTTTCTACAATCTTTTCATCTAATATATCTAAGTATCTAGTGTCGAGATTGCTATTTAGCATTAATTTTTTTAAATAATCATTTTTATTTTTTATTAAAATTGTATAATTATTTAAATAATGAATATATTCTTTGTGTAATTGTGATAATTGAATATTTAAATAGTTTCTCCTAGTATTTGGCGAAGATTTTATAAGTTTTAGTTCATCTGGTGATAACATAATTATTCTATATTGTGATATAAAATCGCTTAATTTTCGTTGTAGTTTAGAATTAATTTTTGTTTTCTTACCATTTTTATCTAAAAATAATTCTAAATTCTTCTTTGGACCATAATCAAAATAATAAACTTTTATTCTAAAAAAGTCCTTTCCTTCTTTAATTATAGATAGTTCATTATTTGTTTTAAAAGATTTTGCTAAACTTCCTAAATAAATGGATTCTATAATACTTGTTTTACCTATTCCATTTTTACCAATAATGATGTTTAAATTTGAAAAATTATCAAAGGATTTTTTAGTATAATTTCTAAAATTCATTAGTTCAATTTTTGTTATATTCATTTTTAAACTTCATTTAACCCCCCTTTTTTAATTTTTATGTATTATAGATACACCTACACGACAATATAATTATAACATAAAATGATATATAAAAAAAGATAATTTTATATTTAATTATCTTTTTTTAATATTCTTTCTTCAAGTATAAATTTTAATCTAGTAGCTCTTAAAATTTGATTAGAAAGTGATCCATATGATACATCAAATTCTATAAAATCACCATTTTGAAATCTTATTGCTGATTTTTTTGGACCTAATTTGAAATATTTATCTATCTTTTCTAAATTAATCCATATACAATCTTCATTTTCGGCTGATGAAGTTGGAAAAAATATTATTTTTCTGCTTTCTTCAACTATTATTGGAGATTTATGTGTTATGCCTAACAACTTCTTAGTACCTTCTTTTCTTCCTTCATAAGAACTTCCAAAATATTCACAACTATGTTCAAGAATATTTAACACGGGAGTTTCTATTATATATTCTGCATCAGTTTCTATTACTTTTGCTGTGTTCTTATCAATAGGTGCTATTACTTGTGTATCATAAGTAATTTCATAATTCATTATTTTTCCCCCTTTCTTTTTAATGGCCACTATAATAGCACACACTATTTGTCGAATTTTGTCGAAATATGTCGAAAAAAGTAAAAAAATTATTTTTTTGAAATAAAAAAAACGAATTTCTTCGTTTTTAGTATGTCTTCATTGGTAAAATTAATTCAATTAATTCTTCATTTTCTATTTCTTTTAGTATTATTGGATTAATTTCTCCATTTAATAATATATATATTTCTTCTTGTGTAAATACTTTTAATGCTTCCATCATATATTTAACACTGAAAGATATTTTAATATTATTTTCTGTTTCATTAGTGATGTTAATTTTATCTTTTCCTTTTCCTTCTGTACTTGCAGCTCTTATTATTAGATCACTACCATTAATTTCCATATCAACTATATTCTTATCTTTTGATTGAGTTAATGAAGAAGCTGTATCTAATAAGCTATATAAATCTTTTAAATTAGCTTTTATTTTATATTTAAATTCTTTTGGTATTGAATTATCTGTATTAGGATAAGTTCCATTTAATAATGATGTTTGAAATATTATATTATCAAATTTAAATAGTGCTTTATTTGGAAATACATGTATTTCTAATTCAGATTCACTACCGATTGTTTTAACAAGTTCATTTATATTTCTAGCAGGTATTACCATATTAATATTTTCACTATACATTGAATCTAATTTAATGGTTACTTTTGATAATCTATAAGAATCAGTAGCAACACATTCAAATATATCACCTATTAACTTTATATTAACACCAGTTAATAATGGTCTACTTTCTTGAAGTGAACAAGCAAATGATGTTTTACTAATTATTTCTTTAAATTTTTGACTATCTAATTTGATAGGATGTTTAACTTCTTCTAATTTAATATTAGGAAAGTCTTCTTGATTAAAACAAGGGAAGTCATAAATTCCACCACTTTCTGTTTTAAATGATACTTCATTATTTTCAAAATTTTCTACTAGTATATTTGTATTTTGTAATTTACTAATAGTATTTAATAAAGTTTTTCCATAAATGATTGTACATCCAACTTCATCTATACTTTTAATATCTTTTTTATCAATAAATGTTTGTATAGTAATATCATTATCTGTTGCAGTTAAGTATAATCCATCTTTTGTTAGTTCAAATTTAATACCATTTAATACTGGAATTATATTTCTTGTTGATAAAGCTTTACTTACACAATTTAGTCCTTCCATTAAAATATTTTTTTCTATTAACATTTTCATAATTTTCTTCCTCCTTATTATTATATATATTTATTATTATTATAGAGTGTTAATATTGTTGATAACTCATTTATAATACGATAAATACTACATTTTTATGTAAACTTATCGTTGTTAAGATGTTAGTAACTTGTTAATTTATTCACAAATTTTTTCTTTTAATGTTTTAATTTCTTCTTGAAGTGTTGTATTTGTTTTTAATTCGTTAGAAATTTTTTCATGTGAATATATAACAGTTGAATGATCTCTTCCTCCAAATTCTAATCCTATTCTTTGCAGGCTTTCATCAGTCATTATTCGACTTAAATACATTGCGATTGCTCTTGCATCAGTTACATTCTTTTTCTTCATTTTTCCTTTTAACATCGCAGGTTCTAAGCCAAAATATTTAGCAACTATATCTATTATTTTACTTACTGAATTTGTTCTGTATACTGTTTTTGAAACAAATTCTTGTAGAGCTTCTCTTGCTATATCTAATGTTACTTCTGATATATTGAATGTTGCTTTGTAGGCAACCACTCTTGTTATGGCTCCTTCTAAATCTCTTACACTACTTCCACAATTACTTGCTATATATTCAACCACCTCATCTTTAATATCTAAATCAAAGTTATATACCATTATTTTATTTTTTATAATATTTTTCTTTAAGTCTATATCTGGTGGATTAATGGATGAAGTTAAGCCCCATCTAAATCTTGTTTTAAGCCTTTCTTCTAATAATTCGTAATCATTTATTGATCTATCTGAAGCTATTACTATTTGTTTTTCATTTTCATATAAACTATTAAATGTATTAGTGAATTCCATTTGTGATTTTACTTTATTATCTAAAAATTGAATATCATCTATCATTAATACATCTACATCTCTATATTTTTCTCTAAATGCTTCTAAATAAGTTATATTGTTACCATATTTATTTTTAGTATTTATTATAGCTCTGTAATCATTTGCGAATTCTTCTGCTTTAATATATAGGACTCTCTTATCTGAATGAAGAACAATGTAATTACCTATTGCATGCATTAAATGTGTCTTACCAAGTCCACTTTTAGCATAAATAAAGTATGGATTATATAGTTTTCCTGGATTTTGTGCTACTGCCATTGCTGTGCCATATGCTAATTTATTTGAGTCTCCAACTATAAAAGTATCAAAAGTATGTTTTGGATTAAAATTACTTGAATATTTATAATTTTTTAAATCATTAAAGTCTTCTTCTATATTTTCTTCAATAATTCTTGGTTTTTCTTTCTTTTTTGACAATTTATCAACATCTTTTTGAAAGATATATTCAATAGTACATGTATCATTTGTTATATCATTCAATGTATCTTCAATTAATGTTACATAGTTTTTAGTTATATTTTGTAGTAATAATTCATTGTTTGGTACTATTATAACTATTTTACTATCGTCATAAGAATGAATTCTAAGATCTTTGAATATGTAATTATATGACATCAAAGATACTTTTGACTTTATTTTTGATAAGAATTTTACCCATATATCTTCAATATCCATATATATTTACTTCCTTTCTTTTTGTCTTTCTAAGATAAATTATAAATCAACTTTTTTTAATGTCAAAACAAAAAAATTTATTAACACTTATATTAACAAGATATCCACATTTTGTAAACATTTTTTTCCTTTAATTTAGATTATTTTTTATAGTTATCCACAATATCAACAATTTAAAATTATTATGTAAACTTGAATTGTTAATAACTTGTTGATAAGTTAACATAAAATGTTGATACATTGTTGATAAAGTTAACATAATAAATTCAAAAATAAGTTAACATAATATTTTTTTTATGATAAAATGGTGTAGGAGAGAAGATAAATATGGATAGAATGCAGATAGAAGATTATTTTAAAAAGTTATATACAATTTATGAACAAAAAAATTTTGAAGAATTTATAAATACATGTTTAAGTTTTAATGTAAAAATAGGTGATTTAAATAAAAATATAATTCAAATAACCAAAAAAATATTTGAACAGATATTGTCAATTTTGCCCGAAAGTAAGGCAAAATTCTCATATAAAGAATTTAAATATTCTTATAAAATAAACCTAGAATATAATTTACAGAATGTTTCAATACCTGATATCATAATTGATGTACCAGTTTTTGAAAATAATTATGAAAAAATAACAATAAAAATTTTGAATTTTTTAATAGAAAATAAAATAAATTCTAAAATTAAGTTAATGAAGGTAGTTAAAAATCCTCTTTTACAAATAAGAGTGGATAATGTAAATAATGCAAGAAAGATAATTAATTTCTTTAAAAGTGATAATGATATCGAAAATGAAGTTAAATCAAGAATAATTCCTTTCATACCACAAACTAATTTGTTAGGAATTTCTTCTGAATATAGACCTTATAATTTTAAAAATTTTTATATGTTGCTTTTATACGAATATTTTAGTGATTTTAAGAAAGAAAATTTTGAAATTGAAAATTTTTCTATATTAAAAGATTATTATGAATATATATTAAATAAGTATAAAATAGAAAGAAAATTAAATAAAAAAAGGATGCTTTTAATAATATATAAAACATTAGATGTTATTATTAATAATAAAGATGTATTTGAGCTTTTTGATTATAACTCATCTTTAGATATAGGAAGTTTTGAAATGAGTGAGTTTAATCTTAAATTAGATGAAGATAAGATGATATATTTTGAACATAAAGATGATAAAAGGATTATTTCATTTGGTAGTGAAGATTATTTAAATGCTATATATTCAAAATTTTATGAAAATGTCATAAAAAAAGAAGAAAGTAGTAAGTATTATAGTTATTTTTATAGTATATATAGTAAGATTTTATCTGATAACTATAAAAATGTTGCTCAAAACTTAAATTTTTTAAATATGAATAATGATCATATATATCAATTAATGTTATTATTTTCAAGTGGATTCTTCGCTTATAAAAAAATGGGATTTCCATTAGATGAAGTAAATAAAATATTAAAATTTGCTATTAAAAATAACTATAAAGTAGAATTAAATATCAAAGAGGAAGAAGATTTTTCAAAAAAAGAAGTATTTATGTTTCCTTTAAATATTGAATATGGAAATAAAGTTGTTGATACTTTTGATGGCAAAAAAACTACTGTTAAAGAATATTTTAAAGAAAATAATGTATTAGATTCAATTTCTATTGATTCTATAGTTTATTTAAAAGATGGAAGAATTGTCAGTGGAGAAGAATTTTTAAAAGATATATATAAATATATAAATAAATATCAAAATTTTGTAGAACTTAGAAATTCATTGGTAAATTTAATAGAATACAAATGATTGACTTTTTATTATCAATAGTTTATAATCTATTAAGCAAAGAAGGAATGGAGGATTAAATTATGAAAAGAACGTTTCAACCTAATAATAGAAAGAAAAGTAAAACATCTGGATTTTTAGCAAGAAAAGGAACTAATGTATTAAAATCTAGAAGAGCAAAAGGAAGAAAAGAATTAGCAAAATAACTAAATTACTTTTAAATAAGTAATTTTTTTATTATAATATTTCTTAGAGGAGTTATATGAATAAGAAATTTATTGTAAGAAAAAATGAAGAAATACAAGAAATTATAAAGAGTAATAAAAAGATTATTAGTAAGTATTTTGTAATATATTATGTAGAAAACAACTTAAATTATAATAGATTTTGTATAAGTGTTGGGAAAAAAATAGGTAAAGCACATACAAGAAATTTATATAAGAGAAGAATTAAGGATATTCTTATGAAAAATAATATTAATTCTTCATATGATTATGTTATAATATTAAGGACTGCTATTATAGGCGTTCCTTATGATAAGTTAAATATTGAACTTATTAAGGTATTGAAGGGAGAAAAATAATGAAAAAGAAGATAGCTTTAATTCTTTTATTACTTTTAACTTTATGTGGTTGTACTAAAAGATTTAATGTCGAAGCAACAGATGGGGATAAAAAAACTACAAAATCTTATGTATCAAATATTATTTGTAAGCCAGAAGAGGAAAGCAATATAAATATTTATAAAGAACATAAAGATGATTTACTAGTTGATTATGATAAATTACCTGCTTGTGAAGAATTGAAAATAACTTCAGGTGGTTATGAGGGATTATGGACATCATTTTTTGTTAAACCATTAGCTTGGATAATTGTTAAATTAGGATTATTAGTTAAGAGTTATGGTTTATCTATAATGATTATTGGTGTTATAGTTAGAGCATTAATGATGCCAATAACTAAGAAATCAAATAATATGAATGCATCAATGCAAAAAGCTCAAAAAGAGTTAAATGCTCTTGAAAAGAAGTATGCAAATAAAGGCGATGATAAAGATGCATTAATGGCCAAAAGTCAAGAAATGTTAATGATTTATAGAAAATATGATATAAACCCTATGTCTAGCTGTTTATTTGCATTTATTCAATTACCAATATTTTTTGCATTATTAGAAGCTATTTATAGAGTTCCAGTATTTTTTGAGAAAAAGTTCTTAGTATATAATTTAGGAACAACACCGTTAGAAGGTTTAATGGCACAAAATTATTGGTATATTATATTGATAGTATTAATAATTGGAACAACATATATTTCATTTAAAAATATGAATATGAATACTGGCGATGACATGCAAGCAAAACAAATGAAAATGATGAGTACTTTTATGGTTGTATTTATATCTATAATTTCATTTAGTTTACCAACATCAATTGCATTATATTGGATTGTATCAAATGCATTTACAATCGTTCAAAATATTATATTAAAGAGAGGTAAGTAAAAAATGGAAAAGTATAAGTTTCAAGCAAAGAGTGAAGATGGGTTATTAGAAAAAGCATTAAATGAATTAAATGTTAAAGAAGAAGATGTTATAACAAAAACATATGAAGAAAAAGGTGGACTTTTCAGTGGTAAAAAATATACATTAGAAGTTGTTAAACTTAGTGATATTGCTGAAGTTGGAAAGGATGTTTTAAAGGAATTGTTATCATCACTTGATATTAATGCTAATATTGAAACTATGATTAGAGATGGTAAGATTAAATATCAATTACATTCTAAAAATAATTCATTATTAATAGGAAAAAATGGTCACATATTAGACTCAATCCAAACTTATGTAAGACAAGCTATTTTTACAGCAGTAGATATATATATTAATGTATCAGTTGATGTTGAAGGATATAAAGAAAAACAAAACTATTTCTTAGAGAAAAAAGTTAAGAAAATAGCAAAAGATGTATTAAAAACAAAAGTTGATGTTAAACTTGATCCAATGAATTCTTATGAAAGAAAAATTGTTCATGAAGCATTACAAAATTTTAAATTTATTATAACTGAAAGTGAAGGAGAGGATCCTAATAGATGTGTTGTAATAAAATATAGTGAAACTGAAGAGTAGAAATACTCTTTTTTAATGGACTTATTTATTTGTTTGTGCTATAATCTAGCGTGAAGAAAAAGGAGATTATTATGGAAGATACAATTGCAGCTGTTGCAACTACTGTTGGAGAAAGTTCTATCAATGTTATAAGAATTAGTGGTAAAGATTCAATATCTGTTGCAAATAAAATATTTTCAAAAGATATAAGTAATGTCTTAAGTCATACTGTACATTATGGTTTTATTATGGAAAATGGTGAGAAAGTTGATGAAGTTTTATTGTCTATTTTTAAATCTCCTAAAACATTTACAACAGAAGATATTGTTGAAATAAGTGTTCATGGCGGTAATTCTTCTGTTAATAAAGTTATGGAACTTATTTTATCTAATGGTGCTAGATTGGCTGAACCCGGAGAATTTTTGAAACGAGCTTTCTTAAATGGAAGAATAGATTTAACACAAGCAGAAGCAGTTGGTGATTTAATAAGTTCTCAAACTGAAAGTTCTAGAAAAATGGCTTTAAAGGGTGTTGATAAAACCATATTTAAAACAATTAATGAATTAAAAGAAAAAGTTCTTGCTTTAATTGCTAATATAGAAGTTAATATTGATTATCCTGAATATGAAGATGCTGTTGTTGTTACTAATGATTTAATAATTAAAACAATTAATGAAGTAAAAGAAGAAATAAATAAATTACTTAAAAACAGTAAAAAAGGATTATTGATAAAAAATGGACTTAAAATTGTTATTGTTGGTAAACCAAATGTAGGTAAAAGTAGTATTTTAAATGCACTTTTGGATGAAAATAAAGCAATTGTAACAAACATTAAAGGTACTACAAGAGATATAGTTACAGGTGTTTTAGTTATTGAAGGTGTTAAAATAGATATATTAGATACTGCTGGTATACGAGAGACTGATGATGTTGTTGAATCTATCGGTGTTAAAAGAAGTGTAGATGCAATAGATGAAGCAGATTTAGTATTATTTGTTGTAGATAGTGTTGATGGATTTACTGATGAAGATGCAGAAGTATTAGAGCATATAAAAGATAAAGAAGTACTTGTTGTATATAATAAAAATGATGTAGTTAAAAACTATAAAAATGATAAATTAAAAGATTATGAAAGTATAAATATATCTACATTTGATAGTGATATGATTTCTAAGTTAAAAGATGAAATAGCAAAGATATTTGATTTAAAAAGTATTGCCGAATCAAATTATATGTATATTTCAAATGCAAGGCAAATAGCACTTTTGAATAATTGTATTGATATTATTAGTGATATAGATAATTCAGTTAAAAATAATGAACTTGTAGATATGATTGAAATAGATGTTAAAAAATTGTGGGAAACATTAAGTGAAATCACTGGTGAAGTAAGTAGTGATGATTTATTAGATGAAATTTTTAGTAAATTTTGTCTTGGAAAGTAGATGATATAAA
>CAKOKV010000013.1 GCA_934095805.1 uncultured Bacilli bacterium
TTAAAATTTCAACTTCTTTGCCAAAAGTAGTTGTTGCACCATAATTATGATCATCATAAGTTATGTCTAAACCAATACATTCTTCTTCATTTTCACAGTTAGCAAGTTTAAGAATATAGTCCTTAGTTGTTCCACCATCTATTGCATGAGTGAATGTTCCTTGATACTTAGGTCTATGTGGAGTATACCCACTAAAGTCAACATAACTCGCACTATTGTAATATAAATTCAAATCAGTACTTCTATATAAGTTACAGTTTTCCAATTCATATATTAATTGAGTAACATTATTAACAGCAGATTTAAATGCACCCCATAATGCTGCCTCTCGATCTTTAACTTTACAAGGCTCGTCACCCGCCTCGCCTTCTACACATCCAGAAGAGGCACCAGCAGTACAACTATAATGATGACAAGTATCTTTCTTTCCATTTATAGTACATGAATAAGAATCACACTCACTATATGATGTTCCGTTACTTTGATGATATCTACCATCAATATCACTTGGAGCCACTGGACTACTACTAATATTAAATGTTACTTTATTTGAAGTGTTTTTACTATTATTATTTATATTATAGCCATTTCCACTACCAGTAGTTGATTTTGTATATCGTGGGCTGCCACTGTAAGGCCAAGTAAATACATGATCAAAACCTTCAAGTGTATAAGAAACAGGACAGGTACTTGGACAACCGCTACCACTGTTATAACAAAATACAGTAGGAGCATGATTTAATTTAGGATTACAACTACCCCAACCTTCATTTTTATGTAGTGTCTCATATGCTTTCCAACTTGACCAAGCATCAACCATATCTTTAACAGCTTTACCATACATTTTTTGCCATGTATTATATCCTTGTTTAATATAGGAATCATACTTAGAAGTTGTAGTCGAATAATTATATCTTGGATTTCTGTGGTCATAATATATCTCTGAAGCACATTGTCTCTTTTGAAGAACCATTGCTGTAAGAGAATGACCATTTGTTAATTTTCTCTTATCACCAAGAACATTTTCTATTTGATATTTAAATTGCATTCCAGCATAAACTCTTGTTTTATTTGCCATATAGAATTCAATCTCTTCACGACAGAATATTCTACATATACCAACATCAACACCATATTTATCGCTGAAATCATATTGATTTCTTTCACTAACATTACAAGCATTCATAATACAGTTCATGTAAGGCTCTTCAACAGTACCTTGATCGTAAGTATCATAAATACCTTGATTAAATTCTCCATAATTTGAACAATATCCAGGAAGTGAATTTTGTACTTCAAAATTATCACATCTCTTTATTGGACCATTGCTTTCACAAGGACATACAACTGTAGTAGTCTTTGTTGCTATTTGTTCTAAGTCTTCTTTTTTAACTGTACTACCTGGAGTTACATCCTCATCCCCAGGAGTCTTACCATTAGTTTGCCAACCATTTATATCAAAACCTACAAATTGCTGAGCAATTTCACCGCTAGCAGTTACATAGTTTTTAATAAATGCATTTGGCCCACTACCGCTTTTCCCACCTGGAACACCATATATGTGAACAACTAAATAATTATCAGTTTGAGTTGTCTCAGTTTGAGTACACATTTGAGAATATTTAGCAGTAAATTTACAATAATTTTTATCACAACCACCAGGCAAATTCTCAGTTGGAATAACTCTACCATATTTATCAGTAACAGTAATAACAACATTACATCCATCATCTAACTCATTACAGTATTTAACTGGAACTTCAATAGGAGTATCTTTTGTTACTATAGTTGAACCAATAAACATTTTTTTGAATTCTAATTCTATTTGAACATTTTTATTCTTTTTATCAAATTCAAAGTTAGCATCTATATCTTTTGAAGTTCCTATAGAAACATCACCTGAAGCCTCAGTATTAGATTGAACTTGATTAATAAAATCTGCTAATTTAGAATTCTGAGGATTTTTAGCAAAATCAACAGCACTTTGTAATAATGATGCAAAATCTTCTATATTTTTTTTCTGAGTATCATTGCTATAACAAAATACACCTTTATTTTTACAAGCATCATTACAGCTTATTGGTGTTCCTCCCTTAAGATAATATTCCATACTTTTATCATAAACATCAGTTGCTGAGTAATAATCAAATGCAGAAGCTTCAGCACTTGATGCTCCTGAACTTACACTACCATCAGAATCTTTGATTCCACCTTGACCATCTATATATTTATGATAATATGCTACATAAGCTCTTAGGGCTGAAGAAACTGAAGCATAAGAGTAACCAGCATCACTCTTTGATATATTACCATTTGCATCAAAACTTACATTAGCAGAATTAAGTAATACAGAAGCAAGACCACATTGATATGAGTAACTACTATCACCTGTACAATTAGATAAATCAAAGTTCTCAAGAGCTTTATAATTCATTGCACTCTTGTCTGGACCACTTCTACCTTGTTGCAAACAATATATTCTTTCACTTATATTTGCAAAATCTGGATTAGATGAATTATATTCAACAGCAGGCATTGGTCTAACACTAGTATGTTTTTCTACTGAAGTTTTATAATAAGAAAAGGTTGCCGTACAAGTAAATGATACAGGTGCTTCTCCAAGTCTAAGTTTTTGAACTGTATAATCATCATCAACACCAGCACTCATTAAAGTTGGCATATTATTCTTTGAGTCACTAATTTGATATTGAGTACCACTTCTTAAACAAGTTGCTTGTTGCACATTAGTAACTGTATAACCATTCTTCTTTGCTTGAGCAACTCTTAGCTCAAGCTGTTTATTAACTTCCTTCATTAATTCTGGTCTTTTTGTTCCAGATCTTCTTATAGTTGCTGGAATTGCTTTTCCATCCTTTTTACTTGTCCAATCAATACAATAACTAAGATCTGTTGTAGAAGTCTTGCCTGAATTAAATATTTTAATATTAGTAGAACTTCCAGAATCACCAGTAACTGCAAAAGTTAAATCTATATTTAAGAAAAATATATTTAGAACTATTAATAAAACTAAAATTAATTTATTATTCTTTTTCATTCGTTATCCACCTTCTTTTTATATAAATGAATCTTTATAGCATAGAAAGCAGCAACTAATACTACAGGTATAACAGCAAAATACCAATTCTTTTTAATATAATACCAAACTTTTTGAATGAAATTCATATTTTCTAATTCATGTTGTTTTTCAGCATTTTTAACAAGCCTACCGAACTCTTTATCTGTAACATCTTTCATATCATTACTATAAGTTTTACATATATCATCAGAAGGATTATTTATACAATACTCTCTCTGAGAAAAAATATTATATGGTGGAACTGTATATTCTAAACTTTTAAGTAAAACGCCTGGACATGCTGAATTCTTACCTCCATAAAAAGAGAAAGTATATGTTTTACTATCCATATGAACATATGAACCTAAAACATTAGTGCCATATAAATCATCATACTCTATTTCAATATCTTTATTAGTATGATTATTTCTAGCCATAACCTTTATATTTTTATTATAAGGATAAATAAATAGAAGATATGAATATTCTTTTTCTCTAATAATATTTCCTTTTTCATCTCCAACTCCCAAATCCTCATCATAATTGATATAAACATTCTCTGCCCACTCATTCAAATCTTTATCATTACAAGTAGCTGCATTTACTCCAAATGAAAAGACAAATAAGCAAAAAATACTAAATAAAATTTTTTTCAATTCCTTCATATTCCACCTACTTTATTCTAGAAAAATTATAACATAACTAATTAAAAATGTCATTAAAATATTAAAAAACATGATACTTTTATATACCATGTTTAACTTTCTTAAATATCTTATTTCCAATTAATGCAGTAATTGCACCAAATACAACAAATACAATTATATTAATACCCCAGGAAAAAAAGAAATCTTTAGCAGCATCTACAATCAATTCAAATGTAGTTTTCTTAGGAGTTTCCGGTTTAACTACAGGATCTATTTTTTTTTCAATTTGAGCTATCGCATCATCTAATATCTCCTCTGTTAATCTATAAGATAAAAATTTAGATGAACAAAGTTTTAATTTATCTTCGTATGGTTCACACTTTTGTGTTCTAAAAAATGAATTATAATAAGGAAGAGTAATAAATATTGTATTTAAAGTGCCTGTACAATCTCCTGAAGCTTCCACATAAACAGTTAAATATTTTCCTTCTTCTTGACCACTTAATGTGACAGCATAATTATCACTACCATTACTTATATACACATTTTTATTAATCATTAAATACATCCCAGGAAACACATTATAAAAAGTAACAGTAAATGTTTTACTACTCATACTATAAGATGTTTCATAAGTTATATCACTCGCTAAACCTTTTAATTCATTATATTTTGAATCAGTACACTCTGCTTTAATAGAACCTAACATCAAAAACATACTAATAAATATTATAAATATTTTTTTCTTCATTATTCACCATCCTTAATAAGTACTGCATGAACAACCATTCTTCTATTTCCTCCACCAGCACAAGTAGATAATGTTAATATTTTATCTCCGTATTCAACTGTATCTTTTGTTTTAAAACCACTTCTTTTTCTAATCATTTTAACAAAAGCATCGAAGTCTTCTTTACTATCAAAATTATCAACTAAATAATCAGTAGTATAATCCACTCTATAAGCAGCAAATATTTTAAACTTATATGATTTAGCCGGAGTATCTAATGAAATAATCATATTTTCACTATTTTTTCTAAAGCTACTATTTAGAACTCTATGTAATGTCCCAAACATAGTTCCATTTAACATACTATGACCATAAACAATACTATTATCATCAAGTTCACTCATATTATTTCTATAATCTAAATATATCCATCCCATACTAGTTTTCTTTTTATAGAAATCTCTTTTTAAATAATAACTATTATCAGAATGTTGTACTAAAGGATAAGATATATTAGTACCATTAACAACTAAATAACCTACTGTTTCATTATTAATTTTTTTTAATTTAGAAAATACTTTATCAAAAGTATATTTATCTTTAACTTGTTTATCATTTAATTTCTGATCAAGTATAACTCCATCATTAGTTAATTCATCTTCGCTAACATTATCTGGTAAAGCAAAAGAACTATTTATTATTTCTTGATTAACTTCATCTATACTCATCTTTTCTATATATTCATATGATTTATATATAAGTAAACAAACAACACTTACATATACAGCCATTATAGATATAAGTTTTAAATTATTAAATGTTAATTGTTTAAACAAATTATTTCTTAAAAAATCATTTGAATATAATATTCTAAATTCACATGTATAATCTTCTTTACATTTCTTATTTAATTCTTTTAACCATGCAAAATTATTTACTATAAAGTTACCTTTATCTTTTCCTTGATGTAAAAACACTATTATATTTCTTGCTTCATCATTTTTAACTAAATCTATTACATTACTTATTAATTCCTTAGAAAATACATAAATATGTATTGATTTTAAATTATAATTAATTCTTAAGAATTCTTTTATATCATCAAGTAAACCAGGATATTCTTCTCTTATTTCTAACATCTTTCTATAATACAATGTTTCATAATCAAAAGAATCCTGTGATATCATAAATCTATCACTTACTTTATTACGATTATATAAATTAACTACAACACCTTTATCATTAAATTTATCTTTAATAAAAGATGGCATAAAATAACAATCTATTTGTTTTAAAGTATTAACTGTTAAAAATAATTCATAATCATTTAAACCAATAGTGGATGGAATATCTAATTTTAAATATTTCATCTTAAGTCTTATCATCATAATAACTACATATTTAAATGTAACTAATCTTCTTACATTCATAGTATCTAAATTATTATAATTTTCTTTTATTTTATTAATTATATTTTCATAGTTATTACTGTAATATCTCATAGAATAATATAAAGTATTATCATTAAACTCATTTTTATTAACAAATTTAGATAAAGATTCATCAATAGACTTAAAATCATATGTAAGTACATTATCTTTAATTGAAATAATTAAATACTCTTTCATATCCTATTCTCCTATTAAAATAATTTTATCACAAAAACAATTAAAAAAAAATAGATTAAATATATAAATTTAACCTATTCTAAATGCTGGTGAAACTCCACCTAACCCATTTGGCTCAGTACCTAGCCAACCACCATGACTATATACTAAATAAAAAGTATCATTTAAACAAGAAAAAGTTGAACGAAGCCACCACCAAGTAGCAACAGTTCCTTTTTTCTTTATTGCACCACTATAACTATCTGTAGTAACTCCTAAATTTTGATAATAATCTAACTGTCTTGTTAAATTACTTGTAGTATCATAATCTATTGTACTTGTTGTTCCTTGTTCCCATACCTCTACTGTACTAAGTAAATATAATTTATCTATTGATACAAAATTATCTGTATCTTCACTTCCATGACCAGAAACCACTCTAGTATCTATTATTACACTCTTTAAATCATTTGGTAGTGCATTATATATATCGTTATTTACAAATAAATACAAGTTTGATGCAGGCCATCCATCCTTATTCCACCCTTGATAATAATTTTTCCCTTTATAAATACCACCAGGATTCATAATATGAGTAGTTATTATATCTGCAAACTCAATAACAAATCCACAAGCTGTTTGTGAGAAACCTTCTGTTGAACATTCACTTGGTGTTGATACATTTGCTATTCTTACTGTATGTGTACCATAAGTTCCTAAATCGATCTCTTTTGTATCTCCTACATTATAACCTTCAATATCAGAATTTCTAACATTATCTACTATTGTTTCCCATGAATCGTTTTTAAATGATTTTTTTAATTTTTGACACTCACCTTCAGTAATCTTGTCAATTGTTAATTCACTTAAATTTTTAAATTTTCCACTTAAACAATATGTATCATTACTTACTTGAAAATCTTTAATATTGCCTTTGCTGTCTAATTTAATATTGTAATCTAAATTATTTGAGTCTAAATCCAACTTATTACTTGAATTAGATATATTGTTAACTTTATTACCCTTCATATTTTCAGATATATATTTTTTAGATACTTCTTTATATATGGTTTTAACTTCTGTTAAAAACACATCTTTCTTAGCTTGATTAAACATATTAAGTACATTAGGAAGAGCTATAATAACAAGTAAAGCAAGTATTGCTATAACAGCTAATAATTCTACAAGAGTAAAACCATTTTTATTCATATATACACCTCTACCATAAACATTATATAATCAATTATTTAAATATTCAATTACAATAAAAAAGAAATCAATTAAGATTTCTATTCAATATCATACTTTGATACTAATTTATTAAATACTTTATAATCAACCATTTTAAGTTCACTACTCATAGCTTCAATACCTTTTCCATCTTTTATATATATAAATAACGGAGCTGAATTTATTTGATCCTTTATTTCAGGAAATCTCTTTCTTAAAGTTTCAATATATTTATCATCCTTACTATTAGTAACATCCCAATATATTATTTTATCAGTAAGATTCTTGTTTTCTATTTCTTTATATAATCTACTTTCTATATTATTTATATCAGAAGAACCAGTATAACTTACATAAAGTATTACTTCACTACCAACTTCACTTAAAGCATAACTAAAATCATCTGTATTTATTTGACTTATTTTTTGATTATTAAATACACTTTCATTAATTTTACTGTTTTTATAATTCAGATAAAAATTTCTAGCATACAATATAACTACCATAATAAGTACTGATACTACTATAACAATAAAATAATTACGACTTGGTATTTCTTTTCTCTTTTTTTCCATATAAGTCTCTCCATTCTTATAAATCAATTTTAACATAAAATAATTTATATTTCAAATGCTTTACATAAATTTTAACATATTAATATAAAGTATGATTTTAGTATTATATTTATTAAATAATATAGAAAAAAATATACTTTTATATTATAATCTTAAATGAGGTTTTATTTATGCATACAGATTTTAATAAAGAAATAAGTTATATAAAAAATGAAAGAATAAGAAATAGTTTGATAACAATATTAGATTTATTACCAGAATATTTCTATCAAATACCAGCATCATCTACTGGTAAATATCATCCTGAATTTACTCTTGGTGAAAAAGGTTTAGTAAGACATACAAAAGCAGCTGTTAGAATTGCTTATGAGTTATTACAAGACTCATCTGTAAATAATTTTACAGACGATGAAAAGGATTTACTACTATTTGCATTAACTGTACATGACGGTCTTAAAAACGGTAGAGAACATGGAAAATATACTGCATTTGATCATCCACTTTTAATAAGTAAATTCTTAAGAGAAAATAAAGATAAACTAGAACTAACAGATAAAGAATTAGATTTAGTTTGTTCAGCAGTTGAAACACATATGGGACCATGGACAACAGATTATAATGGAAATGAAATATTACAAAAACCAAAAACAAAATACCAATGCTTTGTACATATGGCAGACTATTTAGCTAGTAGAAAGTTTTTAAATATTAAGTTTGAAAATAATGATATTGTAGATTAAAAGGAAGTGATTTTAAAATCACTTCCTTTTTTAATAATAAATTTCTTCTTTCTTATTAATATTTATCTTTTTAAACAATTCATTATATTCATTTACTTCTTGAGCTTTTTTTATAGAACAATAATTACTAATAAGTTTTTTACATATACCTTTATCTTTTTTTAATTCTTGTATTTTTTCTTTAATCTTACTATTCATAATTTACCACCTACCCTCAACATAAACAACTTTTAAATTATTAGTTTTAGCAATATTGATTATATCATCAGTAAGTTTACCTACTACTACAATGAACTCAGCTTTCATATTAACTTTATTTTTATTATCTTTATTAACCTTAATACAAGTTCCATTCTTAGAATCACTTAATCTTATACTATATTCATCACTTAATTTATTATAACAATAACAATTTAATGATAATAACGAAACATTAACATACTTATAATTAATACCATCATCACTCTCTGAACATAATACTTTAAAGTCTTGACCTACTACTGTATAAATATCAACACCATTCTTATTTTCATATTTAACCATATCAGGACTATCTTTATAAAGATCAATAATATCATCAATACCAACTAAATTATTATTAATAATATTTCTCATATATTTTTTAATTTTATTAAAGAAATTAATACTAAACATAACATTTCTCTTATATTTATCATTCATTAAATTATTAATATATTCAAATACTATATCAATAGATAACTTATCAAACATAACATTTAATAATGATAAAAATAATACTTCTTCTTCACTAAATACTTTTGAACCATCTATTTCAAAAGATTCAATTGAATCTATATCAAATGTATCAATAATTTGTTTTATAGTTGATACCTCAAGAAAACCATGATTACCTTGAATATCATATGATTTATTAAATAAATAACTACATAATAAATTAGAATAAATACTTATATCACTATCTTTAAGCATAGATAGTTCACTAACAAATTTCTTAATTAAAGTTAATTCATAACTTGGTAATTGACCTCTTCTAGTAATATTATTAAAGTTACCAAATGAAGATAAAACATCAACCAAAGCAGTTATTTCCTCATCACTTAAATCACAATCAACAACATCACTTAATAACTCTTTATAATAAGTAAAGTTTTCAACTGCTCTAAATAATGATTCCTTAGATTCACCATATATATCAAATATAATTTCTAAATAAAACTTAAATAATTTTAAACTACTCTCATTCTTTACAATAAATAATAAAGTACTAAAATTAGTAAAATTATAACTATTAAAATCACTCAGTAAATTAAATGGTATAAAAGATAATCTATCATCAAATATCTCAAGTGAAAATGTATCATATAATGATTTATTCAAATTAACAGTTCTCTTATATGCATTAGTTAATATTTCATTTAATAATTTACTAGTAACTTTCCTTGTTCTATCATTTTCTTTACCCTTATAAAACATTGACATACCAATAAATAAACTAACTTTATCAAAAGAATTATTTAACATTATTTTCTTATTAAATAATATTTTAAATAAATCAAAAACAGCATTATAATCCTTAGTAAAATCATAAGAATTTATATTACTTAAATATTCATCAAATATTTTATTTATAACCTTATAATATTTATTATATATTTCTTCATCATCATAATAAGCTTTAAATAAATTTAAACATCTAAAATCACAATCAATAACTATCTTTTCTTTATCTCTACTACTAGTATTATCATTATATACTGGAGCTATATAAGGTAAAACATAATTAACATCAATATTTATTAATGGTATCATTTGATCAATACTAAGACTTTGAATAGATTTAATAAGTCTCTTAGTATATTGATAAGTTATATCATTACTTTTAGGATCAAATCTAAATAATTTACCTTTAGCATTAAATAATCCTTTATCAATCATAATATTAACTATATCTTTAACAGATTTACTTTCTATATCAGATATAACTTCATATATAATTTCTATACTTTTATCTTCTTCTCTTTTAAAAGATGAAATATTAATATATTTTAATAAATCAATATCATATTTTAATAGTTCAACAACAGTTTGACTACTTATATAATTTATCATATATGGATATCTACTTATATATTCACATTTTATATCAATAGAAGCATCATTTAATAAAGAATTATCTTCTTTAATCTTTTTTATTTCTTCATCAATATATTTCTTTTTAGCATCTCCATTTATATACATTATATAATCTTTATTAAGTGAATATTTATCTTGTACATCTTGAGGAGCATATTTAATCAATGAAGCTTCAGCTTTAACAATATATTCCCACTGTCTACTAGTAAATTTACTAGATACTTCTTTAATTAATTCTTCTGTTTCTTTAGGATTAGATTTAAATAATATCGCTATAACTGTTCTTAAATCATCCATATATAATTTTAAAATATCTTCTTTTTGTTGAAAATATATTTTTAAATAACTATTATATTCTTCTTCATCCATATTCATAGAAGTAGCATTCATGAAAAATTTATTATCTTTCATCCAATCAGAAACAAGAGACTGTCTTGCTTCGACACTACCACTTCTAAACATAGAAAGATTACTATTAATTCTCGATTTTTGAAAATCAACAGGTAAAATTCTTATTAAAGATGGATATTTAAAAAATAAGAAACTAAGTACAATTTCATTATTGGTAAATTCTTTGTTATCTAAATAAGCTTGTTCAACTTCTTTATCACTCTTTCCTTCTAAGCTTTTTACAAATGCATTAGCTCTTTTTTGAAGTTGTCTCATTTTCATTTCTTTAAACATATCCCTAACCTCTTTATTCTAAAAAGATTATATCATATATTTTATAGACTTTACATAGTAACATTGACTTTTTAATAAAATATTTATATATTTATTATAGAGGTGGAACATGGAAAATAGCAAATTCAGAGCTACTCAAGAAGACATAGATATGAGTGCAATTAATACAATGTTTAACAGAAGAGATACACAAAGAGTTGTCGAAAATTATGAAGCAAGTATGCGCACTAGCAACAATAATAGAAGAAGACCTAGAAGAAGAGTTACAAATGCTAAAAAGTTTTTAACAGCAATAGCTGCTTTAGCAATGGCTGGTGGTATAACAATCGGAGCATTCGTAAATCAAACAATAAATGATATGCCAAAAGGTTCTTTAAATAGTATTAGTGGTCAAATTGGAGAAATAGTTTTTGTAAAAGGTGATGATTTTATAGAGGGACTTGATAGAACTGATGTAAGTATATTATCACAAAACACAAAAAGAAATGCAATTGACTATTATTATAATCACGAAGGTATAGCAAAAGACTTATTAAAATTAGATGATGAATTACTTGATATAGGATTCTGCTCTGTATGTGAAAATATGGCTGAAAATAAATATAATAAAGTTGGTCCAAATAAAGAAACAAATGTTGATTTAGTAATAGAAAATATTAAGAGATTAGCACCCGAAGGAAGTTATGCTGAAGAATCATTCGGAGATGTTGATAATCTTGATGAATGGTTACTTAAAAATCATTTCGTAGATAAAGAAGGAAAACCAAGCTTAAGAGATGCAATTGATTTCTACTCTCTTAGAGTTAATGATTATATTCCAATAATTGAAGCTGAAAAACAAGCGAAAGAAGGTGCAAAACTACAATGATAGTAAACACAGTAGAAATAGATGGTAAAGAATATGATGAATTAGATGTTATTACAATTAATGACACTAAATATGCATATCTATCAAGCATAAATGATGAACTAGATATATTAATACAAAGAATAGTAACAAAAAATGATGAAGAATATTATGAAGCATTAGATTCAAAAGAAGAATTTGAAAATGCTCTTAAAGAATTCTATAAAAAACATAAAGATATAATTAAAAACTAAACAAAAAAATCTTTCTTAATTGAAAGATTTTATTTTGCTTAAATATAACTAATTAAACTAACAAAATATAAAAGACAAGCTATTTGTTAATAACTTGTCAATATACAATTAATTTACTTTTTAGATAAATATTTATGATTAGCAGCAATACTCTTAATACCAATTCCATACTTAAATGC
>CAKOKV010000014.1 GCA_934095805.1 uncultured Bacilli bacterium
ACAACAATATTCTATGTATTAGGTAATAAGAAAACAGTTATTTGTTGTTATGTAGTACTTATGTTTATTGTATTATTCTTAATACTTAAAACAGATATTGTATTTGATTGGACTAGTAAAAAGAATAAGAAATAATTAATACCCATTTCAATGTTGAAATGGGATTTATAATGTTTAAATGTTAATTAAATGTAAATAACTCGTATTATTTACTATAATTTAACAAATATATTGTTGATATTTTGAAATATTAGTAAATTTTGCTATAATAATTTTAGAGGTGAATAGATGAAAGTAGGTGTTTTAGGTGCTGGTGCTTATGGTTTGGCACTTTCACACATATTAGTTAATAATAAAGTTGATGTAACTGTTTGGACTCATGATGAAAATGAAGCCAAAATTTTAGATAAAGATAGAATAAGTAAAAAGTTAAATGATTATAAAGTTCCAAGTGAAATTAAGTTTACAACTTCTTTAAAAGATGCAGTTGTAAATATGGATTTAATTGTTATGGCAATACCAGCTTTTGCTTTTGAAGAGGTAACTATTAAACTTAGTAAATATATTAAAAGAAAACAACCTGTTTTAATTGCGACAAAGGGTATTCAACAGAATACTTGTTTATTTTTAAATGATGTATTTTCTAAATATTTAAAAAATAGTATTGCTGTTATAAGTGGTCCTACATTCGCAGTAGATATGATTAAGGATGCTCCAATTGGGTTTAGTTTAGCAACTAAGAGTCATAAAACTGAAATGATTATTAGAAAATGTTTTGAAAACTCTACAACTAAGTTTAGAAGAACTAAAGATATAGTAGGTATAGAAATATGTGGAAGTATTAAGAATGTTATGGCTATTGCTTCTGGTATGCTTGAGGGAATGGGAGTAACAGATTCTACAAGAGCATTATTTTTAACTGAAAGTATGAATGATATAAAAGAATTAATTGATGCTTTAGGTGGTAAAAAGAAATCAATATTATCTTTTGCTGGTTTTGGTGATATTTTAATGACTTGTACTAGTAAAAATTCAAGAAACTTTAGTTTCGGTTATTTAATTGGAAAAGGTGCGAGTACTAATGAAATAAATGATTATTTAGAAAATACTACTGTTGAAGGTATGTATACATTGAAATCTATTCATAAACTTGTTAGAAAAAAGAAAGTTAAAATGCCAATAATAAATTTAATACATGATATTATTGATGGTAAAAAAGATAAAGAAGAGATGTTGAAATTTTTAATACAAAAGTAGGAGATACAAATGGGAAAAAAATATAAATACAAAATAAGTGTTATAATTCCAATTTATAATGTTGAAGAATATTTAGAAGAAACTATTCAGTCTGTTATTCATCAGACAATTGGATTTGAAAATATACAAATGATTTTGGTAAATGATGGTAGCCCAGATAATAGTGAAAAAATATGCTTAAAATATAAAAATAAGTATCCGGATAATGTTGTTTATATAAAACAAAAAAATGCTGGAGTTAGTGCAGCTAGAAATAATGGTATTTTAGCTGCTGAGGGAAAATATATTCAATTTTTGGATTCTGATGATAAAGTGTCTAAAAATGCTTATAAAAGATCTATTGATTTATTAGAAGAGAATCCTAATGTTGGTTTTGCATTTTTAAGACTTGTCTTTTTTGATGCTGTAAAAGGATATCATGGACTTGATTATAAATTTAAAAAAGGAACTAGAATAATCGATTTAGAAAAAGAACCTGATATTATTACTTATCATTCTCCAACATTGATAACTAAGAGTGAATTAATTAAGTCACAACAATTTGATACCAGAGTTGCTATTTCTGAGGATGTTAAATATATTGCTGATTTGGAATTTAAGAATAGTAGAGTGGCTGCAATTGCAGATGAGTATTATTTTTATAGAAAAAGACAAGAAGAAACTTCTGCCATTCAAACATCAAGAAAGAAAAAAACATTTTATATTGATACTCCTAAACTTGTTTTTGAATATATTTTAGGTCTTTGTAATAAAAATAAAAAACTTTCAAGACATTATCAAAGTTCTGTATCATATGATCTTTGGTGGAGACTATTTGATGTTAATCTAGATGTTTTAAGTGACAAAGAACAAAGTGAATATATTGAAAAAATTAGAAGTCTTTATAAAAAAATAGATGATGATATCATAATTAGTAGGTATTATTCGAATGAACTTGTTTTAAGTAAAAATATGAGAGCCATTGAATTTAAGTATAAAACATCAGTTTATAAAGATATAGATTTTAAGGAAAATGGCTTGTATTTATATGGTAAAAAGATTTTGGATTATTCTAATTTATCATTAGAAATATATAATTTAAATATTCATAAAAATAATTTAATTATTAACTCAAGTTTTAACCTTTTTTTGAATTGTGATTGGGAAGTATTTATCAAGGCAGATGATAAATATAAAAAAATGAATAGAAAAGAGATGCTTGATTCTAAAAATTTATTTTCGTTTGATAATTCATATAAAATACCTTTTTATGATTATGAATTAAATTTAGATAATGTAAAGAATATAGAATTTTTTCTAAAAGTAAGAAACAAATATTATAAGCTTAATTTAAATTTTACTAAGTTTGCTAGATTAAATTCTTTAAAAAATAGTTATTTTAAGAAAAATAATTATGTTGTTAGTTATGAAAACAATACCATTAAGATAAATGATAAAAAAACATTTAGATATATTCGTTATATGTCAGAACTTCTATTTAAAAAGAAAGAATTTCTTCCTTTCGGAATGATAACATTACATTTTTTAACATATCCTTTTGCTAAACATAAAAATTGGATTGTTAGTGATAGGTATGATGTGGCAGGCGATAATGGTGAATGGATGTTTAAATACATTAAAAAGAATTATGATAAAAATAATGTTTATTTTGCATTGAAAAAAAATTCTAATGATATTGAAAAAATATCTAAGGTTGGAAAAGTAATACATTTCAAAACATTAAATTATTATTTAAAATATATGAATAGTGAGTTTGTAATATCTTCACATGTTGATAGTTATATTCATAAACCATTTGGTACTAAAGAAATATATATTAATCCATTTATAGATAGAAAATTTGTCTTTTTACAACATGGAATAATTAAGGAAAATTTGAGTAGTTGGTTATCTCAATATTATAAAGATATATCGTTATTTATTTGTTCAGCTAAGGCAGAATATGATTCAGTAGTGAATGGGGATTATTTGTTTGATGAAAATACTATAAAATTAACTGGTTTAGCTAGATATGATAATTTAGTAAGTAATAAAACAAAACCTGAAAATATTATTGCTTTAATGCCTACTTGGCGTTCTACATTGGTTGGTGGAATAATAAACGGGACTCAGGATAGAAAATATAATTCAAAATTTAAAGAAACAGAATATTATAAATTTTATAATGGATTAATTAATGATGAAAGGATAATTAAATGCTTAAAAGAAAATAATTATAAAATTCTATTTTGTATTCATCCTTCTTTTAAAGGACAACTTAAAGATTTTACAATAAACAATGATTGTGTAGAGAAAACTGTTTATGTTGATTATCCAGAAGTGTTTAAGAAATCGAAATTACTTATTACTGATTATTCGAGTGTTTATTTCGATTTTGCTTATTTAAAAAAGCCTGTTATATATTCTTTATTTGATATTAAATATGTACATTTGATTCACTCAATTCATACTGGAAAAGATGATTATTTTGACTATGACACTATGGGATTTGGACCAACAACATATAATTATGAACAAACAGTTGATGTTTTAATTAAATATATTAAAAATGATTGTAAAATGGAAAAGAAGTATATTGATAGAGTAGATAATTTTTTTGAATATTTCGATGATAATAATTGTAAAAGAATTTTAGATGAAATATTAAAGAAACAGGAGTAAAAATGAAAAATGAAAAAATCTCAGTTATAGTACCAGTTTATAACACTGAAAAATATATAGAAAAATGTATAAATTCAATTTTAGAACAAACATATAATAATATTGAATTAATAATAATAAATGATGGTTCTACTGATAATAGTGAGAGTATAATAAAAAAAATTATTAAAAATAAAAATAATGTTAAGTATAAAAAAATTAAAAACTCTGGAGTAGCTCATGCAAGAAATGTAGGTTTAAGTTTGGCTACCGGAAAATATGTTGGTTTTGTTGATAGTGATGATTTTATTTCCAAAGATATGTATAAAGCCTTGTATGATACTGCTATAAAAGAGAAAAGCGATATAGTGACTAGCGGATATAACAAGTGTTATAAGGATAAAATGACTCAATATTTTCCAAAAGATAAGACAGTTTTTGGAAAATCTGTAATTGAATCTAAAAATATATTTTTAAATACTAATCCTTATTTACCGTTAAAATTATTTTCAATAGATTTGATTAATAAAAATAATATTAAATTTGAAGAAGATTTAAGAATATTCGAAGATTTATTGTTTTGTTATAAATTATATTTAAATGCTAACAAAATATCATATGTTGATAATGCTTATTATAATTATAATTGCAATAACGGATCATCTCTTACTAATACTTTTTCTGAAAAAATGTTTGATATTTTTAAAGCAATTGATAGATTGAAAAAATATTCTAATGAACTATATGGAAATGAGCTGGATAAACAAATTGAATATATCGCAGTTAAACATATCTCTTTACGATTTACTAGCAAGGTTGATGATGTAAAGTTATTGTATAAATATATTGATGAATCTTTTGATTTTTTGAAAAATAATTTCAAGACATATAAAAGTTGTTCTTATTTTAATGGATATAAAGGATTTATTAAGAAAAACAAATTGTTGGTTAAACTGTTTGTTTTTCTTAATAATGTTTTGTAGGAGTTAGTATGAAAGAAAAAATATTATTGATGTTATTATTTATATTCAAATGGCATTTAAGAATTATATATTTCTTTATTAAGTTATTTACTATTAGAAAGAAAAGAGTATTTTTCCTAAGTAGGCAGTTTGATAGTGTTCCTTATAATTACCAAAGATTAATGGATGAACTTATAAAAGATAGTTATGATGTTAAAGTAATATGTAAGAAAGTTTCTTCTGGTGTTAATTCAGCTGTTAGAAATGAAAAGAAAAATAGAAAAGGTAATAAAGAATTATCTTCTACTATTAAATATTATTTTAATCTTTATAAACAAATGGTTTATGCAGCTACATCTAAAGTAATTATAGTAGATGGTTATAATATTGTTAGTAGCTTGTTAAAACATAAAAAAGGTACAACTGTTATTCAATTATGGCATTCACTTGCAGCTATTAAGAAATTTGGTTATCAAACAATAGGTTATCCAGATGGACTAAATCCTAAAATAGCTAAGATGTTATGTATGCATTATAATTATGACTATGTAATTAGTGGATCAAAAGCAATGAATAAATATTTTGCTGAAGCATTTAATGTAGACATTAATAAAGTCTTAGAAATAGGTACACCAACAATTGATTTCTTGCTTGAAAAGAATGATAAAATTGTAAATCAAATATATAAAGAATATCCAAGATTAAAAAAGAAAATTAATTTATTGTATGCTCCAACATTTAGAAGTGATGGAAGAAATAATGCAGATGAATTAATTAAGAATATTGATAGTGATAAATATAATTTAATTATATCTTTACATCCAAAAGATATAGCTAAGAAAGATGATAAAGTAATATGTATTGATAGAGATAAATATACTACTTTTGATTTTATTAGAGTTTCTGATTATGTTATAACTGATTATTCAGCTGTAGCAGTTGATTCTTGTATTCTTAATAAAAAAGTTATATTCTATGTTTATGATTATGATCAATATAATAAAGAAAATGGTATTAATATTGATTTATTTAAAGAATTACCAGGATGCACATTTAGGAATATAAAAGATATGGTTAATATGCTTGATAATAATAAATATAATGAACAAGCATTTCAAAAATTTAGAAAAAAATATGTAACTAATTTAAATGGTGGAAGCACTAATAAATTAATTAAATTGATAGAGGAGAACTTATGAAAAAGATAAAAGCAATGATTATAGACATTTGTAAAAAGAATGTTGTATTTCGTAAAATGATAAGATTTTTCAGACTATTTTTTAAAAAATTAAATTATTTAAAATATAAATTAAAATATAAGGTTGATGATAAAACTATATTTTTTGAAGTTTATGATGGAAGAAATTATACTTGTTCTCCTAAAGCAATATATGAAAAAATGCTTACTATGAAAGAATTTAAGGATTTTAAGTTTATATGGGCATTTAATGATCCTAGTAAACATGATGTTATGAAAGATAAAAGATTAGTGATTGTTAAAACTAATACTAAGGATTATTATAAATATATTTCTAGTTCTAAGTATTGGATTGTTAATTCAATTATGGATGAATGCATAACAAAGAAAAAAGGACAAGTTTATGTTCAATGTTGGCATGGAACACCACTTAAGAGATTAAGATATGATATTGAAGTAAATGGTGCTGTATTAAATACTATAGAAGAAATAAGAAAAAGAAATGATAGAGATGCGGTTAAATTTGATTATTTTATTTCACCAAGTAAATATTGTACTGAAAAGTTTACTTCTGCATTTAATTTAATTGCTTTAGGTAAAAAGGATATTATAATTGAAGAAGGGTATCCTAGAAATGATTCCTTATTTAATAGAAATAAAAAAGATATTGATAAAATAAAAGTTAAGTTAGGTATTCCTAAAGATAAAAAAGTTATTTGCTATTTACCAACATTTAGAGATAATCAACATACTTCTGGTGTTGGATATACTTATAATTTGGCAATAGATTTTGATTCTTTAAAAAAGAGATTTGGTAAAGATTATGTTATATTATTTAAACCACATTATTTTATTGCTAATAAGATAGATTTATCTAAATATAAAAACTTTGTTTATAATGTTGCTAGTTACGATGAGATAAATGATATCTATTTAGCTAGTGATTTATTAATTACTGATTATTCTAGTGTATTTTTTGATTATGCTAATTTGAATAGACCAGTTATGTTTTATATGTATGATTTTGATGATTATAAGAATAATTTAAGAGATTTCTATATTTCATTAGATGAGTTACCTGGCCCAATAGCTAAAACTCAAAAAGAATTAGAAGATTATATTGTTAATATTGATAAGAGTATTTCTAAGTATAAGAAGACTTATGATAAGTTTAATGATAAATATAATTATTTAGATGATGGAAATGCTAGTGAAAGAGTTATAAGGGTAATATTTAAAGATATTTTATAATATAAAGAAATTTATGATATAATTAAATTAGTATTGGAGGAAAAATGAAGAGAATTTTAACATATGGTACTTTTGATTTATTACATTATGGCCATATAAGATTATTAAAAAGAGCTAAGGAATTAGGAGATTATTTGATTGTAGCATTATCTACTGATGATTTTAATGAAATTAAGGGTAAAAAAGCTTATCATAATTATGAAACTAGAAAGAAAATGCTAGAAGCAGTTAGATATGTTGATTTAGTTATTCCTGAAGAAAATTGGGAACAAAAAATTAATGATGTTAAAGAATATCATGTTGATGTTGTAGTTATGGGAAGTGATTGGGCTGGAAGTGATAGATTTGATTATTTGAAAGATTATTGTGAGGTTGTTTATTTAGATAGAACAGAAGGTGTTTCAACAACAAAAATCAAAAAAGATTTAGGTCTTCAAGAACCGGAAAATCATATTAATCAAATTCCAACACCATCAAAGTAATTTATTAGATGTTATTAAATATGAATTATTTTTTTAATTTATGTTTTTTAATTTTAATTTAAGTATATATTTTAATCTGATATTATGGGTAAAAATATCCATTATATTTTATAATGTGGAGGTATGAGTGAAAAAAATTAAATTTTCTATAATAATTCCAATTTGTTATAGTGCTGATAACTGTTTAGAAAAAACAATTTCATCTATTATTAATCAGTCTATATCATTTGATAATATACAACTAATTTTAATTAGTAATGGTATTTCAAATGATTTAGATAATATATGTTTAAAATATTTAGAATTGTACCCAGATAATATAATTTATAAAAAAATAAAAAACATAAAATTAGCAGATGCTAAAAATGAAGGCTTAAAATATGTAAAAGGGGAATTAGTTAATTTTTCATCTTTAAATATTGAATGGAACATTAATACATATGAGAAAGTTTATGACTCATATATAAATAATTCAAGTTTTAACATATTTTCTTGCGATGATAATTTGTGTAAATATTCAAATGATAAAGAGATTAATATTAATAGTGAATATCAATATTCTTTGATTAATTTCAATTCTATATTTATTAAGTGTGGTTTGTTAAAAAAATATAAGTTTTCTTACGATTTTAATTATTATGATAATGTTAAATTTATTCTTGATATGTTTTTAGATGAAACTAAATTTATATTATTAAAGAAATCAAAACAAAAATATATTAAAAATATAGAATCTAATAGTGATTTATTTAAATCTGATCTTAATTGGTATTTGTCTGCACCAAAAAATGTTTATGATTATTTATATGAAAAGTCAAAAAGAAAATATAAAAAAGTGAGAGAGTTTATTCAATATAATTTTTTAATAGATTTAAAAAAGCGTATTGTTTATGATAAGGAAATTCTTACGATTGATCAAAAGAAAATTTACAATTCTTTGTTATCTAATCTAATACTAATTACTGATGATAAATTAATATTAGAAAATTCAAGTTTTTCTTTAGAAGAAAAAATGTTTTTATTGGAGTTAAAATATAATAAAAATCCAATAAAAGATATTAAATATTTAAAAGATAAAATAATGTATAAAAAATACAAATTTAATATTAATGATTTAAGTTTACTATATATTGATCAGATTTATATTAGAAAAAATAAAATTGTTTTTTATGGATCAATAAATAGAAATTATTTAAGTAAGAACATGAATTTTGAAATAAAATATAATGATGAGCCTATTAAAATTAATTATTATGAGTTGAGTAAAAAAATGAATTTTGTTTCTTTTAATGGAAAGAAAATTTATGATTATATTGGAATTAATTTTGAAGTACCATTTAATAATGAATTTTGGAAATTAGAGTTTTGTTTTGGTAATTTTATTATTATTCCTAAATTTACTATAGGTGGTATATTTACTAACTCTTTTGATAGAAGTTATCATCATGCTAACAGCAGAACATTAGTTCATAAAAGTGGAAGAATATATAATCAAAAAAGAAATTTATTTAAATCTTTTTATTATGAAATATGTAATATTAAACAATTAATATCTAAAAGAAAATTGAAAAGCTTGTTAATAAGATTGTTTGTTAAAATATCTAGAATTTTCAAAATAAGAGAATTATGGTTTGTTTCTGATCGTGTTAATAAAGCTGATGATAATGGTGAACATTTCTTTAAATATTTGAAGAAGAATTTTCCAAATAAAAACTTATATTTTGTTATATCATCATCAAGTCCTGATTATAATAGAATGAAAAAAATTGGTAAGGTTATTGATCCTTCATCTCTAAAGTATAAGTTTATTATTAATATTGCAGATTATATTGTTTCTTCACATGCTGAAAATTATATATTTAATCCACTTGGTAGAATGGGTAGTTATATTAGGGATCAATATGAATTTAAATATATATTTTTACAACATGGTATAATAAAAGATGATCTTAGTCCATGGTTAAATGTTAATGCTAAGAGAATAGATCTATTTGTTACATCAAGTGTTGCTGAGTATGAATCAATGTTTAAATGTAATTATTATTATGATAAAGATGTTATTAAGTTAACAGGTTTACCAAGATTTGATAATTTAATAAAAAAGCAATCGGAAGTTGAAGTACAAAATTTAATTATGTTATCATTTACTTGGCGAAATTCTTTATCAGTCGGAGTAGATCATAAAACTGGTAATAAATTATACAATCCACATTTTAAAGAATCAGATTATTTTAAATTTATAAATAAAATAATTAATGATAAAAGATTACTTAAAACATTAGAAGAGAAGGGTTATAAAATGCGTTTTATACCACATCCTAATGTTGTTCCACAAATTAATGATTTTGATATAAATGATAAATATGTAGAATTTGAAAAAGCCAGTATAAATTATCAAGAAGAATTTTGCAAAGCTAAACTAATGGTAACAGATTATTCGAGTGTTTATTTTGATTTTGGTTATTTAAAGAAGCCAGTTATCTATTATCAAGAAGATAGAGAAAAGTTTTTTGAGGGGCAATTATATCAAAAAGGTTATTTTGACTATGATACTATGGGACTTGGACCTTGCTATACTGATTATGATAAGTTTATAGATAATTTGATTAAAATAATAAAAAATGATTGTGTATTGGATAAAAAATATTTAAATGTGATTAATTCTACATTTAAATTTTATGATACTAAGAATTGTGAAAGAGTGTATAACGAAATTATGAAGCTTAAATAGGTATGTTTTAGTACCTATTTTTAATTATACAAAAATAATTTTGTTAAATTTTTGTCATAATTGTGTTTGTTATAAAAATATGGTAAAATATTTAAAAGAAAAAGAAGTTTTTATTAATATTAATTTAGGTGTTGAGTACACTAATAATTTAGAAAAGTGAGTAATATAACACATGAAAAAGAATAAAAAAGATAAAATAATCAACAATAAGAAGAAATATAATGTTAAAAATAATAAATTAAAAAAGACTAACAATATAAAAAGCAATAAAAATATAATAATTATGTCTTTAATGTCTATTACTATTGTTTTACTTATAATACTAGTAGTGCTAATTTATAAAAATAATGATAAGAAAATATATGATTTAAATACTAAATTAGATAATTTAAATATTAAATATAATAAAGTCTTGAAACAAAATAATAAATTTATAGAGGAGAAAAAGAATAATCAAAAAAAAGACATTGATATTTACAAAACTGGAATGGCTATTAAGGTACCAATAATTACCTTTCATAGAACAGTTGATAGTGAAACTAAGAAGAAATATTTTCCAAAAGATAAGTGGGTTAATGATTTATCAGTTGTGGGTGAACAACTAAAATATTTGTATGATAATGGGTGGAAAACTATAGACTTAGATGAATTTTATTGTTGGTATAATAAAGAATGTGAATTTCCGATTAAAACATTTATAATAACTATTGATGATGGCGATAGTGAGGTATATTATAATATTTTACCATTACTTGAAAAATATAATTTTAAAGCTACTATGTTTGCGATAGGAAAGTATATACCAGAAACAACAGAAAAACTAAGTGAACCTAAAAGATTGAAACTTGGTTATGATAAAATATTAGAACTTAGAAAAAATAAATCTTTGTTACAAATAGAAAGCCATACTTATGATTTACATTATTCAGTAGGTAAGAAAAAAGCTGTTTTAACCAAAACTGCCGCTGAATTAAAGCAGGATTTTATTAATAATGAAAAGTATGAGTTTAATTATTTAGCTTATCCATATGGTGTGTATAACAGGCTAATGCTTAATGCAACTGCTAATAGTAAAATTAAGATGGCATTTGGATTCAGTAATTTTACTTATGCAACAAGGCTTGATAATAAATATGAAGTAGCTAGATTTAAAGTGGATGCTAATATGAAATTAAATGAATTTAAGAAAATTTTTAATTATGCTAAAGGAGAATAATTATGATAAAAAGTATAACTGATTATTTGGATGTTACATGTAATAAATATCCTGATAAGATTGCTTTTGCTGAAAATGAGAATGTATTTATAACATATAAAGATTTTGTTTTAGAATCTAAGAAGATTGGTAGTAATATTATAGAGAAGTATAAATTATTTAAAATGCCTATTATTGTATTTATTGATAAAAGTATAAATACACTTCTTTCTATGTTTGGAGTTTTGTATAGTGGAAACTTTTACACTGTTGTTGATGTAACTTCTCCAAAAAATAGAATTGATTCTATAATTAGCACATTAAATCCGGCATTAATTATTACGGATAATAAAAATATAGATAAAGTTAAATCATTAGGTTATGATATAAAAATATTAAATATTGATGATTTAAATAAAACAAATGAAGATTTAATAAATAGTGTTAGAAATAGAGTTATTGATACTGATCCAGCCTATGTATTATTTACAAGTGGATCAACTGGTGTTCCTAAAGGTTCAGTAATAAGTCATAAATCTGTAATAGAGTATACTGATTGGTTTAAGAATGCTTTTAATATTAATAGTAAAACTATATTTGGAAATCAAACACCATTTTATTTTAGTATGTCTATAAGTGATGTATTTACTAATATAAT
>CAKOKV010000015.1 GCA_934095805.1 uncultured Bacilli bacterium
TTTATTAGTTGCTTCATAACCTTTATTTTTTATTTCAATAATTTTATTTTTAATTGAATCATATCCATTAATCATAGATTCAATATCAAAATCAGTAGCTTTTGTAGAGAACCATGAAGCATAGAAATATGCAGGCATATGAACCTTATACCAAGCAATTCTAAATGCACTTGTTACATAAGCAGCAGCATGAGCTTTAGGGAACATGTACTTAATCTTTTGACAAGAATCAATATACCATTCTTCAATACCAGCTTCTTCCATAGTTTTTCTATGTTCAGCCCAAGTAACAGGATCCTTAGAAGCTTTACCTTTTCTAACAAATTCCATTATTTTAAATGCTTTTATAGGTTTCATACCCTTATACATTAAATAAACCATTATATCGTCACGACAACCAATTACATCTTTAAATGGTACCTTTATATTACCATTTTCATCAGGTGTACATAAATCTCTTGCATTACCTAACCATACATCTGTTCCGTGAGAAAGACCAGATATTTTAACAAGTTCAGCAAAAGTTGTAGGTTTAGTTTCAGCAACCATACCAATTGTAAACGGTGTTCCAAACTCAGGTATTCCAAGAGTACCAGTTGGACACATTATTTGTTCATTAGTAACCCCTAAAACTTTAGTACTAGTAAATATACTCATTGTATCTTTATCATCAAGTGGTACATCAAGTACATTAGTATGACTTAAATCTTGTATAAGTCTTAATTGAGTTGGATCAGAGTGACCTAAGATATCTAATTTAAGTAAATTTTCTTCTATTGAATGGTAATCAAAGTGAGTTGTTCTCCATGCAGATGTTGGATCTTCTGCCGGAAATTGGAATGGTGTAAAATCTGACACATCCATATAATCTGGTACAACTACTATACCACCAGGATGTTGACCAGTAGTTCTCTTAACACCAGTACATCCAAGAGCAAGTCTTTCTATCTCACAACTTCTCTTATCAAAAATACCTTTATCTTCAAAATATCCTCTTACAAAACCATAAGCAGTTTTTTCAGCAACTGTACCAATTGTACCTGCTCTATAAACATTATCAACACCAAATAGTACCTTTGTATATTCATGAGCTGATGCTTGATTTAAATCTGAGAAATTAAGGTCTATATCTGGTACTTTATCAGCATTAAATCCAAGGAAAGTTGCAAATGGCATATCTTGTCCATCCTTCTTCATAAACTCTCCACAATTAGGACACTTTTTATCAGGTAAATCAAAACCACTTGAGTATGTAGAACCAAGAGGTTCACCATTATCATCATTAAATAAACTTGTTTGACACTTTAAACATCTATAATGTGCTGGAAGTGGATTAACTTCTGTAATACCCATCATAGTAGCAACAAAACTACTACCAACAGAACCTCTTGATCCAACAATATATCCATCATCATTAGAGTGTTTAACAAGTCTTTGAGCAATCAAATAAATAGGATCAAATCCACCACCGATGATACCACCAAGTTCCTTTTTAACCTTAGTAGCTAAACTCTTATCATTAAGTTCGCCATCTTCTTCTGTCCATTCCTTTTTAACCTTTTCACCTATTAACTCTTTAACTCTATCAAAACCAGCAATAAGTGTTTCATGTAAATTATCAAATGTTTTTTCTATAAGTTCTTCTTCACTTATACCTTCATTCTCACTCTTTAATCTATTATACCAATAATTATAAACAGCATCTCCGTACAATTCCTTAGAAATTCTTTCTTCAATATTATGAGGAAGAGGATTTCCATACCAAGAAGCTGCTTTTTCAAATACAAGATCTGTAACAACTCTTGGACAGTCTAAATATGTTTTCCCATCATCAGCTTTTACTCTTGGAGAGAACGGTATACCTTTTGTATCCATAATAACTTCAAATTCACTAACCATATCACATACTTTATTAGTATTAGTAACTACTATTTCATAAGCTAAGTCTTTATCTAAAAAATCAAAATCTTTTAACATTTCATCAGTAGTTCTAAAATGTTGAGATGGTATATTAGTAATATTACTTTTAGCAAGTGGGTGTCTTCCTCCACCTGGTACTTTTTGATTTACTATAATCTCTCTATATATTTTATCTTCTCTTGTAAAATGATGTACATCACCAGTCGCAACAATAATTTTACCAGCACTCTTAGTAGCATCAATTACTTTCTTAATATGAGTTTTCAATTCAAAAATATTAGCAAAGTCTCCTGTTTGAATTAGATGATCATATACTTCTGGCGGTTGTACTTCAACATAATCATAAAAATTAATTATATTAGTAAGTTCTTCACCATCTTTACTTCTTGCTTCAATAAATACTTCACTTTCATAACAGCCACTACCAATAAGTAAACCTTCTCTTAATTCATTAAGCTTACTTCTTAATATTCTAGGTGTTTTATATAAATATGTTGTATTAGCAAGAGAAATTATTTTAAATAAATTTTTAAGACCAGTTCTATTTAAAGCAATTGCATTAAAATGGAATGTTCTACCAAATTTATGTATTTCACCTTTTGGAACTAAATTTTCAAGTGAATTAATTGTTTCATAATTTTGACCAATTAATTTTTGTAACATCTTATGAAAAACAAGTGCTGTTCCCTCTGCATCATAATCTGCTCTATGGTGACTTTCTTCATCAAATGGAACATTATATCTTTTTACAAGAGCTGATAAACTATGCCTTGCAAATCCTTGATCAAGTGCTCTTGATAATTCTAGTGTATCTATAACAGTATTCTTAAATTCACCTAAATCATATTTTTTCATTGCCATTTCAATAAATGATATATCGAATTTTGCATTATGAGCAACCATAGGTGCATCCTTAACCCAATCTAAGAATTCTTTTGTTACAGTTCCTTCATCACTAGCATCTTTTACCATTTCATCAGTAATAAATGTAAGTTCTGTTATCTTATCTGGAATATGTCTTCCTGGATTTATAAATTTATCAAATCTATCTGTAATAACACCATCTTTTATTTTAACAGCACCAATTTCAATCATCTGATCTCCATTAGCAGCATTAAAACCTGTTGTCTCTGTATCATAAACTACAAATTCTGTTCCCTCAAGTGGAAGATCAGTTCCTTTAACAACTATTTTAACAGTGTCATCAACAAGAGTAAGTTCTGTTCCATAAAGTCCTTTAAATATTGGTGGATTAGAAACAGCTTCTTCTGCCTTTATAATTTCAGCATTTAATTCAGTTTTTTCAGACTCACTCATCTCATCATTAAGCTTTTCTTTTAATGCATCAAGATTTTCTTTAACTTTCTTTTTAACACCTTTATTGTAACCTTTAATAATTTGATAAGCAATTGGGAATGCTTGACAACCATTATGATCAGTTATAGCAACTCCTCTATAACCCATATCAATAGTTCTACTTACAAGTTCGCAAGTATGAGCTCCAAGATCAAGTCTAGTAAGACCATCCATTTGACTCATCATAGTATGAGCATGTAATTCTACTCTCTTAACAGGAGCATCATCTACTATTTTATTTTCAGTTTTTTCATAAGTTTCTATATCATTTATACCAAACTCATAATCATTACTTCTTGTATTATATTTAGTAGTACCTTTAAATTTATACCATTTATCTTTCTTGATATTAGAAAGTAAATAATCAAATTCTTCTTGCTTCTTAGTAAATATATTCGCAATAATACTATCAGTATAATCAGTTATTTTAAGTGTTATAATAAACCATCCACTTTGTGTACTTTTAGAATCAATGCCAAATACTTTAGCTATAAGTACAACTTTATCTTCGGCAGCAATGAGATTCTTTATCTGAGATGCCTCACCAGCAATAGGACTTCCCTTAATAGTAGTTCTAGTTTTCTTACTCTTAACTTCATCTCTTATTTCAGTTAAAGACTCTCTAAACTTTTCTCTTTCTTTTTCATTAATAGTTACCTTAATATTAATATCATCAAATCCCATATCACTTAAAAAGACTTCCATCTTATCAACTAATTCTTCAATTTTATTCTTTTCAGCTGTATTTAATACTTCAATATCAACAGTATTATTATCAAATACCATTTTATCTTTTTTTACACATTCAAGCATTGGACAAGATTTAACTAATATATCAAAATAATATAAGAAATATTCTTTAAAATATTTATCATTATCTTTAATAATAAATTTATATCTTATTTTATCTACCCCATCAAGTGAAGTACCCTTCTGATAAAGTTCATGAAACATTTCTATTGGAAATAAAAAATCATTAATAATAACTATTGTCATTTTATTAGTTTTTTTATTTAAAAGTACTTCTTTTAATTCTGCATTCTCTAAATACTTAGTGAAATCTTCATTTAATTTAATTGAATTTGCTAATTTTAATAGTCTTATATCTTTCACTTCATACCTCACCAATATCAATTATACCTATTAAAAAAAATTATATCAATAAATGTTGACATAATTTTTATTTTTTATTTTTTAACTCCCTCTAAAAATATTTTTTTAGAGAAACCTCCTCGTTTATTTTTCTTTTTCTCTTTTACTAAAATAATATCATCAAGAGTTTTATTTTGAAGTCCTGCGATTGATTCCATCACTTCTAACATATCAGCAAGTTCTTCAATTATATCTTCTCCACTTGCATTAACAACTTCATCATATTCTTCATTTAATTTTTTAATAAGTTCGCTTCTATACTCTTCATCATCAAGTATTCTAGTGATTGGTTCTTCTCCATTACTTTCTATTATTTCAGGTATTCTATCTCTTACTAATTTATTATATTTTGGCATATTTTATTCCTCCTTAAATTCACTACTATGCTCATCAAAAAAATTTTTATATATTTTAACATTCTCTAATTCAGTCCATTTTCTAGTTATAACAGGAATAGTATCTAAATCATAAATTACTGCATCCTTCATTGAAAGAAAAAATGGTGAGTGTGTTGAAATAATAAACTGACAATTATAAAATCTAACAGAATCCTCTATAAATTTCATAAGTTTGATTTGATTTTCTGCACTCAAACTATTTTCTGGTTCATCTAATATATAAATACTATCTTCTTCTATTTCTTTGTCCCAAAACATTAAAGCAGACTCTCCATTAGATGATTCAATTATAATATTATTAGCAAGTCTATCTCTTACATATTTAGACATAGTTTTTCTTTTAGAATCAATACTATCTCTAAGACTCTCAAAATCTTCAAAACTAAGGCTATTATTACTATATTTATTTTCTAAAAATTCTTTACTTAGTTTTTCTTTTCTACGATTAACATGAGAATTAATACTTCTTATATCAAGTAAATAGTCAAAAACATCATCACTAGTAATAGTTTTTATTGAGATAGGTTGTTCAAATCCCATCTCATATGATGTATATTTAACATATATATTAAAATATGAGCCTTTATCTATCTCGGTTTTTCTATTAGAATTTAATTTTTCAGATATAATATTTAAAATAGTACTTTTGCCACTACCATTACCACCATAAAAACAAGTAATACTGCCAAACTTTATATCTTTTAACCTTCTACTACTGAATATATTAAGAGGATAATAATTACTATATATTTTTCTCGTATCACTACCAAGAACATAATCATTTTCTTCTTTTTCATCAAGTAAAGTAAAACTCTTTAAATATATCATACCTTTCACCACTATCATTGTATCTCACAAACAATAGTTTGTCAATTGGCATTTAAAAAAACAGATTATTATTTTTTATAATCTGTTATATCTTCATATTTAAACATTTGATTAAATGCTTTCTTAATAAAGCTTTGACTTTTATATACATCTATCATTTCCAGCTTTTTATGATATGTATAATTATCAAGTAAACCTTTATTATCTCTCTTTTTCTTTATATTCTTCTTAGAATAATAAGTACCAAAGTATTTTAAATTCCCAACTGGATTCTCTTCATATATTTTAGTAACAATCTTATTTGTCATTTTATGATGTATATGACCATATTCACCTGCTTTATTATGAGTAACTATATTCTTCCATTCTTTTTTATGAATAATATAGTCAAGTTCTTTTTTAAGCTTTTTCTTATTCTTTTTCCAGTCACTTCTCTTACCATACACTTTATCAGGATGTTTTAAAAATAGAACCTCATCTTCACTTATATCAAGAGCATTCTCAATTTCTTTATCTCTTATTCTTTTATTACCACAAGTAACACATACTACTAAATACTTATCCTTAATAAGATATGAAGAACCCCATAAAGTTTCATCATCAGGATGAGCAACTATCATTAAATTATCTACTTTATCCCAACCATTAAAATTATTTAGACTATGAGGAAAAAAGTATTTATTAACAATAAATACAAATATAAGATCAATAACAATTATTAGCATTAAAATATATCTTCTACTCATACACTCTCTCCCTCGGTATAGATTATACCACTATAATTAAAACTAGTAAATTACTTTTTATTCATTATCATATCAATATACATAGAATAAACATTATCAATAACAGTATCCCAATTAACATATAAATCTCTATATGCATTTTCACATACTTCTTTATATAATTTTTTATTATCAAGTATCTCTATTATTTTATTAGCATAATCTTTTACACTATATTTAGATAAATATCCGTTAACATTATTAGTAACCGTAGCACTAGTAGCAGTATTTTCTAAAAACACAGTTGGAGTCTTCTGACTAGCCGCTTCTATTTGAACAATAGATGAAGCATCATATACAGATGGGAAAAGCATTAAATTAGCTCTACTATAATAATATGCAAGAAGATTCCTATCAGTTACTTTACCGCACATTATTATTTCATTATTCATATCTAAATCATTAATTTTATCTTTTAATCTTTCTTCATCTTGACCAGTACCTACAAATAACATTTTAAACTTTAATTTTGGTTTTAACTCTTTTAATAATTTTAATGAATCAACTATAAAAAATATATTCTTTAATGTATTAATTCTACCTACAAATAGAAAAACTATATCACTACTCTTAATATTATATTTTTGATTAATATAATTATTTGCAAGTTTTATATCTTTTACAAGTTCCATTTCAGTAGCATTATTAAGTACAAGAGGTAATTTTTTACAATGATAATCTTCATAATATATTCTAGCCACCTCACTATTAACAGCAAAACACTGATCACATTTATCAAAAACTTTAATTGCATTATGATTTAATATATTAGCAATTCTTTCAACTTTTACAGCTCTCATAAAATCTTGCTTATATTGACTATGCATAGTTGCTACACAAGGTATATGATGTTTTTTAGCATATCTAACTCCTTCTTTTCCAAGAGTAAATGGAGAATTAATATGAACTATATCAAGTTTATAATTATCTAAAATCTTTCTAAACTTTCTATCTAATTTAGGAATTGGTAAACTATAATCCCAAAAGAAAGTCTTCAATGAATAACACCTAACTACTTTATATGGAAAAACAGAATCATCATATTCTACTCCATTATATCCTGGAGCAAATACTACAACATTAGCATATTTCATTAATCTTTTAGCATAATTATGTACAACCATAACAACTCCATCAGTCATAGGAAAAAATGCATCAATAAATATTCCAATTGTTATCTTTTCTCTCATAAAATCATCCTTTTAATAAAATAGGACTACTTATAAAAGCAGTCCATATTTTTAATAATTATATTTTATTATTAATTAGTGTGTTTCTTTAAAACACATACAGTTGATAGACATAATAATGAACCTACTAACATAATAACATAAGTATAAATATTATCACCAGTTTGTGGATTAATATTTTTAGGAGTATAGTAAGTTGTTACTTCAAATGTTGAAAAACTTGATGTTTCAATTGTAACATATTTTTCACCATCAGCATTTTTCATAATTTGATATTCTTTTTCATCAATTACTTTTCCATCATCACCAATATGTGCAACTTTAACATGAGTATCTTTTACACTTGATGGGATTGGTAAATTAAATTTAACAGTTCCATTAATTGCATTATTAGGAATTACCATATAATCATTACCATTAATAGTATACATTGGTTTAACTTCATAAGCAATTTTTGATGTTTCTTCATCATATTTAGTTAACTTAATATCAAAATTAACTTCAATTAAAGTTGTTGTATCAGTAAATTGTAATTTTTCTTCATCTATAGATTTAGCAAGACCACTATTTCTATTATCTAATGTAGTATTAATAAGTTCTTTTGCAAGATCAGCATTAATACTAGAATCAACTGTGATATCTTTAGCAACTTCAACTATATTTGCATCTTTATCTAAACATCTAGCAGTATCTAATGCAACAGTTACAGCACCCTCTGGCATAACAAATGAATCATCTTTTACAGTAACTGTGTTTCCGTTTTCATCTTTTACTGTAATACCTTTTACATAATATCCAGTATCAACTTTTGTAACAATCTTAACAGTTTGGCCAACAATAGCTGAATAACTATTTGCTACTCCATTAACAGTAAATGTAGCACTAGCTCCTTCAACATCTAAATAATTAATATTAGAAATAACATATTTAGCATCACTTAATTTAATTAATTTATAATTTTTAGGAATATATTTTTCAATTGTATTAGTTTGGAAAGTTCCAGCTTTTGCAACAACAGAATCATTATCTTGGAAAACAATATCTCCAATAAAATTTCCACCATTAATTACTAATTTTTCTAATGTATTTGCTCCTTCTTGAGCTGGATAATGATAAACACTATTACCTTTTTCACTTGTAATATTAGCATTTATAATTGAAACAATCATATTTCCAAAGTAACCAGTATTAGATTCTAATTGAATAGCAGCTCCAACACCGTTAATACCATTGCCATATCCTTCAGCTTTACCAGGTTCAGCAGTAGCAATAAAAGTACCACCAGAAATATTTATGCAACCACTCTTAACTCCAAGAGCTCCATTAATACCTTCATAAGTACCACCAACTATATTCCAAATACCAGCACCAGCACCATATAATGGGAAACCATCTGAACCAGTTGATGTAACTTTAGTTGTTTTACTTAAATTAATAACTGGTGCATTAATGATAGTTCCATCATTATGAATATTACCTTGAACTGTAATACCACCAGCTTTATCGCCAGAACTAATGATTCTACCATCAAAATTAACAGTAACACCATAAGCTTTTTTACTAGTATCCCAAACAGCTAAGCCCCATTGTGTAGTTTCAATAACAACATCAGAACCAACATTTAATGTAGAATAAGCAACATCACTCTTATTTGTAGAACCTTCTACATAAATAGTAGCACCAACACTAGCTAACTCTCTAGTATCTCTTATTGTTCCTTTCCCAGTAATTTCTAATGAACCTTTTAGTAAATCAATATACTTATTAGCAGTAATTGTTTTGCCATTAAGATTTAATATAATATCATTACCATTTACTTCAAGAGCTTTATCTAATGTTATATTGTCTTGAAGAACAACTGTATTATTTCCTTTAACAGCCGCAAATAATTCTTCTGCTGTCTTTACATCAATAGTTTCTGCATTAGTAATTACTGGAACTATTACAAGAACTGAAATAACTAATGTAAAGATTAACTTTTTAACTTTTTCCATATTTTCCTCTCCTATCTTATAAATATAGTATAGTTCTTCAAAATAATAAAAGCAACCTGTTTAGATTATTTTAATATTAAAAGTGTAAAAAAATGTACACTAAAAAACCACACAAAATTCATGTGTGATTTTGAAAACTATTTTCTATCTCTCTCTTTCATAGTTGGAAATAGTATTACATCTCTAATACTTGCTGATTCAGTAAAGAACATAACAAGTCTATCAATACCATAACCAATACCACCAGCAGGAGGCATTCCGTACTCAAGAGCTTCAATGAAATCCATATCTATATCATTAGCTTCATCATTTCCAAGTTCTTTTTCTTTTAATTGATCTTCAAATCTTTCTAATTGATCAATTGGATCATTAAGTTCAGTATATGCATTAGCAAACTCTTTTCCACCAATAAATAACTCAAATCTATCTACAAATCTTGGATCTTCCGGATTTCTCTTAGTAAGTGGACTTATTTCAACTGGATGTCCATATAAGAATGTTGGTTGAATTAATGTTTCTTCAACATATTTTTCAAAGAATAAATTAATAATATGACCAACATTATGTTGATGTTCTTCTACTTCAATATCATGTTCTTTAGCTAACTTTAATGCTTCTTCAACTGTCATTTCTTTCTTAAAATCAATACCAGTTTGTTCTTTTATAGCATCAACCATACTAACTCTCTTCCAAGTTCCGTCTAAATTAATTTCATTACCATTCCAGTTAAATGTATATTTACCAAAAATATCTTTAGCGATAGTTTTGAACATACTTTCAGTCATTTCCATCATACCTTCAAGATTAGAATAAGCAAGATAAGCTTCCATTAATGTAAATTCTGGATTATGCATTGGATCCATTCCTTCATTTCTAAATGTTCTACCTATCTCATAAACAGCTTCCATACCACCAACTAATAATCTCTTTAATGGTAATTCTAAAGCTATTCTTAAATACATATCCATATCTTGTGTATTATGATGTGTAATAAATGGTCTTGCTGATGCACCTGTTAAAAGAGTATTTAAAATTGGAGTTTCAACTTCTGTAAATCCTCTTTCATCCATAAAGTTTTGAATACATCTAATAATTCTAGGTCTAGTAAATGCTACTCTCTTAGAATCATCGTTCATAATTAAATCAACATATCTTCTTCTATATCTTTCTTCAATATCAGTAAGTCCATGGAACTTTTCTGGTAATGGTTTTAATGCCTTAACAAGTGGTGTATATTTTAAACACTTAATAGTAAGTTCACCTGTTTTAGTTTTCATTATCTTACCATAAACACCTACTATATCACCAATATCAGCACTCTTAAATAAATTATATGACTCTTCCCCAATATCATTTATTGAAATATATATTTGAATTGGACCAGTCTTATCTTTAAGAGAGAAGAATGAAGCTTTACCCATCTTTCTAA
>CAKOKV010000016.1 GCA_934095805.1 uncultured Bacilli bacterium
AAGGTACACTTGATACTTCTTTATTACCAAACTTCTTAAATACATCATAGAATACTCTTTGTCCCACAAGGAATACATCTTCTTGTGTAGCAAATGACATTTCAAAATCTAATTGATAAAATTCACCATATAATCTATCACTTCTTGGATCTTCATCTCTAAAACAAGGTGCGATTTGGAAGTATCTATCGAAACCACTACACATTAATAATTGTTTAAATATTTGCGGTGCTTGTGGTAATGCATAGAATTTACCTTTAAACTTTCTACTTGGAACGATAAAATCTCTTGCTCCCTCTGGACTAGATGCAGTTAGTATTGGAGTTTGAATTTCAGTAAATTTCATATCTTTCATTGTATATCTTATAAAATCAATAACTTCTGTTCTAAATCTAATACCATCATGAACACTTTTATTTCTAAGATCTAAATAACGATATTTAAGTCTTGTTTCTTCACTAGACATTTTACTACTTTTAACTTCAAATGGAAGTGTTTTATAAACATCACCAAGTACTTCTAACTCCTTAATTTCAATTTCAATTTCACCAGTTTTCATGTTTTTATTAACCATATCTGGTGTTCTTGCAACTACCTTACCTAAAACAGTAACAGTACTTTCACGATTAAGACGACTATATTCAGTATTCTCACTTATTAATTGTACAATACCAGTTTCATCTCTTAAAGCAATAAATACTAGACTTCCTAAATTTCTAACATTTTCAATCCATCCAGCAACTCTTACTTCTTTGTTTTCATATTCTTTTGTTACTTCACCACAATATATATTTCTATATTTGTTAGCCATATAAATTCCTCCTTATAAATAAAAAAGAATCTATTCGTAAGAGCGATTTTGTTCGCTGTACCATCTTACTTCATAGATTCATTATTTCTACCTTTTAGTCTTTATAGCAGACATGCATATTAGCTCCAGAAATTGTCACGATCTTTTATTCATTATTTATCTATTATTAGTTTCCACCAACCACTAACTCTCTATTAAGGAAGATAAATAACTACTATTTTCCTTCATTGCTCATGAGTAGATTATAGTTTATTCATATATTTTTGTCAATATTTTTTAATTAAATATTTATTTAATCTTGCATTTTTAGCTCTCTCTTCTTCAATATCTAAATTAATTCTATAAAGACTTATTAATATCTTAGAAAGTGCTTTTGAAATAGATAAAATATCATAACTCTCTAATTCTATAGTTAATACATCTTTTAAATCTATATCATCTCTATTTCTTCTTATATTTTCTACTTCCTTATTTATACTATCAAGTAATGTATCTATAAATCTATTATTACTATCAACATGTATATAGTTACCATTATTAATAAGCATAAGAGCTGTCCCAATAAACTGTTCATTACTTGAGAATTTTGATAACTCATTAATCATATTTTCATATGTTTCAATTTTTACTCTCTTTTCTTCATTTTTAGACATTGAAACCATAGATTCTAATACCGGATGTAATCTTATTCTAAAATGTGTTTCATAACCATTTAAATCTTTATATCCTAGTAGTGGTGGAGCTAATCTTAAATTAATCCCATCACTAAGAGTATTAATATATTCTAAGTATGCTTTTACATCTTTCTTATCTTCTTCTAACAATGTTAATATTTTTCTTCTTAAGGCAATTTGATTCTCAGGATTACTAGTTAATTTTGAAAGTATTTCACTATGTATTCTATAAATATCATTATAAAGTTCATTATTACATTCAGTTTCTTTACCTTGTAATGCATTAATACATTTATCAATAAAATCTAATATATCATTATATTCTTTACTTGATTCCATATTTCTTTTCAACTTATCAAGTATTCTATTTAAATCACTTATAAGTCCAACTCGTAATGTATCTTCTGTAACTAATGTAAGACCAGTATTATTTTTAAGACTAATTATATCATTATTATATTTTGTTATTAGATTTCTAACTACTACACTTACATTGTCTGTTCCATGATAATATCCACTATATAAACTTATTTCATTTATAAGAGTAGTTATTTCATCTTGATTTATATTATCCGTTTCTTCAATTTTTCTTGTATTCACATGTTGTAAAATTGCATCATGTAAGAATGTTTCATTTAAATATTCATATAAATAAGTGTGTTCATAAGGAGGTATATCAACATCTTTTGCTAGAGCTATTCCTGTTAATAAGGGTTCTGGAGCTATTAAACATTTATTTTCCCAGTCTATATACCACTTTATAGGCTTTACTGTGAATGTTTCTTTAACTTTTAGAAGTTTATCTTTTTGTATATCTTTTGTGTATCTTACTACATCTACTATCTTTTCGCTATTTAAGTCATACTCTTCTACTCTTTGTGTTTTATTTATTCTTGTACAAAAGTCTGGTGTTTCGATTGGTAAAGTATATGTTTTACCAGTAGGTACTTTTCCTTTTTTCTCTTCTGTGGTTAAGAAGTTTTCTCTCATAGGGTATCTTCCCAACTCTATAGTTTTTGTTCCAGGTTTTAAACCTTTTGTAATTTCTTCAAACATTTTATTAGATAATTTTATTATTGGCAATATTTGAGTATGTTTTGGAAATAATGCTCCATAGTTAGCAGTGAATCCTTTTCTTGTACTAGCTCCATACCTATTCCAAGTTCTTTTAAATAAAATATCATCATTATCGCCCAATTCATAGTCTCTACTTACTAAAATTTCATCTCTGGGTTCCATATCTGTGTATATTCTACATAAACTATATACAAAGTCTCCATATTTTAAAGCAGTTCTACTTAATATTTCTATTAATTTATCATTCATTTTCCAGTTGGCATGTGGTATAAATACCTCAAAATCTTTATTTTCCATAATTCCCCCTCTTAATGTCGCATATAATATCATAAATGATACATATAGTCAATTTTTAAACTTTATATTATTACAAATAAAAAGATAAGTTTAAACTTATCTTCTAGAACTTTTTCCATATCTTAAAACATATTCTACTTCCCTTGAACTATCAAGTACAGCAAGAGTATCAACATCATATATTGGTACATCATATCCATATGTACTAAGAGCATAATTTAGTATATCCAAATCATCCATAATTCTTGCTATTTTCTTAATAGAATTCTCGTCATTTTCTCTTACCATATGTACTGGATATGTAAGACCACTCATATATTCAAGTGGAACTCTATCTTTCACTTGAACCTCATCTGGCATATCACTAAATCTTTTACCTTTTGAAAGACCCAATTCTTTCATTTTTATATAATCTTTAGCAGTCATCTTAAAAGGTGCTTTAACAATAACAGGATCAACAACTTCAAATTCACCCTGTGGAAACATTAATGAAACTGAATATCTAACATAAGTATTGTAAGCATTAAAATTCTTCTTTGCTTTTGCCATTATATATCTTCTTGTGTAATCACATAAAGAAACATAATCAACTCCATTAAATCCTTCATTAGAAATTGTTCTTTGAAGTTTACTAGAAAGAAGAGCTCTACACTTTAATATTTTACAAAGTATTTCATATGTTTCATATGTTTCTAAATAAAAAGTATTTGACGGACAAATTCCATGTAAATAAATATCTTCTTTCAAAACCCCATCCCCATTCTATTTCTTTAATTTATTAATATATCTATTAACTCTAACAGCCCACTTTGGATCACTTGCATATTTAGGTCCAATTTGTTCTGCAGTAGTTAGCCCTTTCTTATAATATGAATTTAACTTATTAATAGCAAACTTAATTCCATCTTCAATAGAATTAAATCTTCTATAACTTCCTCCATTACAACCAGGTTTTCCTTTATTACCACCAACATTATTACAAACTCTAGTAAGATAACTACAAGTCCAATAGCAACCAGTTTCTTGAAGCATAACACCAGTAGCTAAATATGGATCCATTCCTACTTCAATTGAATATCTAGTAATAAACTCACCCTTACCTTTTAATGTTGAATTTAAATATCTATTTAATTTAGTAGCTATCTCATCTACTGTTTCACCATTAAAAGTATTTAATTTTTCATATTCTTCTTTCTCACTTTCAAAGTGTTTAATACTCAAATTAATATGACTATCTAAATAATCATGATTAATTTCTATAACTTTATTACCACTAAATATATTAGCAAATACACTTAAAGTAATAAATAATTTACTTAATATCATATAATTTTTATTCACTCCTCATTTTAAGCAAGCGAGACTTATTATATCATATTTATAAACATATTTCAAATTGTAGTTAATTTATACCAAAAAATGACAATTAAAAAACTTCTTAAAGAAGCTTTTTAAAATCATTAATCACCATATGGATAACAGAATTCCACTCTTCTCTCACAAGTATTATTTTCACACTTTATTACTCTACTTCCATCATCATTAATAGGGGCATATTTAGAATAATCACTACAACTAAATTTATCACTTTTCACTAAAGAACTAGAACCTGTATTATAATTAATATTATATTTTTGTTCATAGTATTGACCTGTCAGAATTTGATTATAAATATATCCACTACAAGTACCATTACTTGAAGGTAAACATATTTCATTTAATACTACATCTTTTTCTAAATCAACAACATACACTACAGGTGTAATACCACATTGACAAGCCATTGTTACAAAAACATAATTATTATATTTTTGAAGAGTATACAATATATTATTACTTCCTGTATAAAAAGAATTAATATCATTGGCAGTTTCAAAATAAGTATAATCTTTATTATAATATACCTTCAATGTATAATTATTAACTTTTATATTATAAATAACTGTTTCTTCCTCATTATAAGTTTCATCAACACTTATTTTCTTATTATCTTTAAGTTCAATTGAAACTATTTTTTCTTTCTTATTAGTTTCATTATTTTCTTCTTCATTAATAGTTTTATTATCATTTTTATTACATGGTTGACAATTATTAACTACATTATTATCATCTTTATTACTATAAATTATATATCCTACTAAAGCGATTATAATAACAAATAAACTAATTATAATACCAACATAAACACCTTTATTTTTCATATACACCTCTCTATTAAATATATAATATCAAATTAAAAGAAGTATTTCTACTTCTATTTAACATTAAATATGCTTAATATATCTTTACCAGCATAACTAGTTGGAAGTTTACCATCCCACTTATTAATAAATTCTTTAGCTATTAAGTTATCAGTAAGAGATTGTTTTAATAAATCATTTGCTTTTTTAGTAGCTTCTGCTTCAACAAGTTTGCTTTCAGCATCAAGTCTAGCTTTTTCAAGTTTTTGTTCAGCAACTTGTTTATCTTCAATTGCTTTACTATATTCTTCACTAAAACTTAAATTAGTTATATTAAAGTTATCAATAGTGATACCATACTTTTCAACTTTCTTTTGTAAATCCTCTAAACAATTATTTGATACCTCGGCTCTTGCAGTTATAACTTCAGCCGCAGTATATTTAGCAATAGTAGCTTTAATGCTTTCTTTAATCGCAGGCTCTAAAATAGTAGCTTCATAATTGTTACCAACTGTTCTATATAAATAAGTTGCTTTATCACTATTAATTCTATAATTAACAGCTAAAGTAGTTTGAATAGTTTGTAAATCTTTACTAGAACTTTCAGTTTCTATTTCTAGCTTTTGAACCTTTATATTAACAGTAACAATATCTTCAATATAAGGTATTTTTAAATTTAATCCTTCATCAAGTTTAGTATTAACTATTTTACCAAATCTAACTTTAAGACCTACTTCACCACTTTTAATAGTTTGAAAACTACTTAATATTGTTATTAAAACAAAAAGTCCAATAACTCCATAAATAACTATTTTTTTAACATTTTTCTTATCCATTTGATACCTCCCATTTTTCATTTTAAATTCCTTCTTAAACATATATCCTCCAAATTAGTTATTTATTATAGCATAAAAACTATTCACTTAGAATAGTTTTATTAATAACATTTAATTCATTATCAAATTCATAAATATATGGAACACCAGTAGGTATTTCAACACTCATAATATCTTCATCACTAATATTTTCAATATATTTAATGATACTTCTAATACTATTACCATGAGCAACAATCAAAACATTCTCACCATTTAATAAATGTTTTTTAATTTCACTATTATAATATGGTAAAACTCTATTTAAAGTATCCTTTAAACATTCAGTTAAAGGTAATTCTTCCTTACTTAAATCTTTATATTTTGGATCATTACCAGGATATCTTGGATCATCATAAGTAAGTTCTGGTGGTCTTACATCATAACTTCTTCTCCATATATATACTTGTTCTTCACCATATTTCTTCTTAGTTTCATCTTTATTTAATCCTTGTAAAGCTCCATAATGTCTTTCATTTAGTCTATAACTATAATAAACTGGAACAGATAAATTCATTTCCTTTAACACTAAATCAAGAGTCTTATTTGCTCTTAAAAGCACACTACTAAAAGCTACTGAAAAAGTAATATTATTCTTAAGTAATATTTTACCAGCATTAATAGCTTCTTCTACACCCTTTTTAGATAAATCTACATCAGTCCATCCAGTAAATCTATTTTCCATGTTCCAAAGACTTTCACCATGTCTTAATAATATTAATTTCATATATTCTCCTTAATTATACTTTTCATTCATTTCTCTTTCTAATTTATCTCTCTTAGTAACTAAACTATAATATTTTTTCATTGAAGAAGATCTTCCAGAAGAACAAAAACCACTATCTAAGCAAAGTTTATAACTACTTATTTCACTTTCTTTTCCAGAAATAGAATCCTTTAATTCATTTATTTCACTTTCATAAGTGTTATATTTTTTACTAAAACCATTCTTCATAAATTCATTATGTTTTTTTAATTCTAAATCATTTATTTTATTTTGAGTAGGTTTTACTTCTTCTTTTAACTTATCATATTCACTTTTTAAGATTTTATATTCTTCATCTATTTTAACTTGTAAACTATTTATTTCAGTTTGATATTCTTCTTTAGTTTTGTTTTTTTCTTCAGTCTTACTATTTTGTTCATTAATTTCATGAACAATTCCATATATCATAGAACCAAATGCTAAAGCAAATATTGCAATTATTATTATACCTGTAATAGTAAATACTCTCATTTCTTTATTTTTTTCTCTCTTTTGTTTTTTAATAGCATTTTTCTTATCTTTATCACTAAACTTACTTATATAATTTTCATATTTAGATTTATATTTAGATAATTCTTTTTCATCAACTAAATTCTTATATTTATCATAATAAGTTTCATATAATGGATCATATTCTTCATTAGTAAAATCTTTTGTTAATGCTCTTAACATACCAATCCATACTTCTTTATTATCAGTATATCTTTCAGATAAACTTTTATATGCTCTATAAGCTTTATCATATTCTTTAAACTTTAAATTAGCTAAAGCATTTTTAAACTCTTGTTCTTCTGATATCTCACCAGCACCTAAAATCTTAACCTTTTTAACCTCTTCATCAATTAAAATCTTATTCCCACAAAACTCACAATTCATTTCTTTGTTAGCTTTGTCGACTTTCATTATTGCCTTACATTTAGGACAAGTTACTTCAATTAATTTCATTCCTTTTTACCTATTTGTTAATACATTAACACTACCACTTACATTTTCAATTTCAATAATAGTGTTTCCATTATTATTAACGATTTCCCTTTCATTATTTATTTTTATTGTACCAGAAACTTCATCAGTATTAAATTTATAATCATCTCCAATTAGATTTAAATTAATAATTCCACTAGTCAAATCTATTTCATTTTTCCCAGTAAGTAAACTATTAATATTAGCACTACCATTTATTATATCAAGTTCTAGATTATTAATAATACTTTTCTCTATATCTATTTTACCACGAGCAGACTCAATTTCACAATCATTATTAACAATTAAATTATCAATTTTAACACTTCCACTTTCAGTTTCTATTTCTAACTTATTTGCATTTAAATTTTCAATTTTAACAAGACCACCATTCATCTGGATAGATGCATAATCAAGAATTATATCTTCTGGTATATAAACATATACAAACTTTCTCATTTTATTCATAATAAGACTTTTCTTCTCTCTTATTAATAACTTATTATTTTCTTTTTTAATAATTACATTTTCATAATCAGATTCAGCTTTAAATTCATTACCATTTTTAATAATTAAAGTTACAGAATCAAGTTCAACATCTAAATATTTCTCATATTTATTATCTAATTTATACATATTTTCACTTCCAAATATTGATATTATTACACTAATTATAATAATAACTATAACAGTTATTGGTATCATCAAATTCTTATTCATATTTATCTTCCTTTTCTATATCTACTTTTATCAAATATTTGCCATGGCTTATATTTTTTACCTTCTGTGTGTCCACTTATAGAAAACTCAGTAAAACCTACACTTCTAAGTTCATCTTCCATGCTTTCAAGTTTTTTTATAATATTTTTGATTACATCTAACCAAATAAAATCAGGTATTTCTTCATATTTATGAGGTACATATTTTGAAAAATCAACATTATTAATAATAGAACTTAAAAAATTAATTCTTTCTTTTCTTGTTTTTTCATATTCACTTTGAGTAATTAAAAAAGTTCTATAAGATTTAAAGTTATTAATACTAACATTTCTAAGTTCAAACCAAGGTATATAATACCTTTCATGAGTACATATTCCTTTAGATACTTCTCTACCATCAAAACCTTTACTCACTGCTTCAATCATGACAGAGTTGCCTAAACTAACACTTACAGCAATACCAGCATATCTATCATATCTAAAACTCGGTTCATGATCTAAATTAAAAAGTATTAATACACCATCTGGATCAATATCTTTTATTTTTTTAATAACATTCTTTGCATTATCAAGAATACCCGAAGTTTCAACACTCTTCATAGATGGTTTAGTAATAACAGTATCGTTTCTTGAACATTTAAGTCTACTAGCATATTCATAATTATTTAAATAATCATCATAATCATTAATAATTGTTAAATCAATTACTGGACTTAAATTTGGAAAATAATTAATTAAATTTATCATATCCTTACATCTATGATAATTCATCATTTTATCTCTATCATTTTCTAAAACTAACATAATTCACCTATAAAACATATAAATATATTGCAAAATAATGGCATATAGAAGCAGCTATACAAAAGAAATGAAATACAGAATGCATATATTTCTTTTTAGAACCAACTGCATATAAAATAGATCCAATAGAATATATAAGTCCCCCAGCTATTATTAAAACTAGTCCACCTATACCAATATTTCTTATTAAAGGTTTTATTAAAAATAAAGCACTCCATCCATTTATTAAATGACAAGCAACTTCAATCTTTTCATTTTTATCTACATTAATAGCACTAAAAGTTATTCCAACTACTGTAACAAAAGCTACTATTCCAAAATATATCCACCCAAGAGACCCTCCAATTCCAACCAAAGCTATTGGTATAATGGTTCCAAAAACAAGTAAAAACACATTACAATGATCAAGTACCCTCATTACTTTCTTACCTGTTATTCTAGAAGATAATGCATGATATATACAAGATATAGTATACAAAAGTATCATTGTAGTCCCATATAAAGTAACAGTAGTTATCGCAAGAGCTCCTTTTGCTTTAATAATTAACATAACAAGTCCCCATATACTAAGTAAAGCAAACATTCCATGTGATATAGAATTTATAAGTTCTTCAGCTAAAGTATATTTAGGAACACTTATTCTTTCTTTTTTCTCCATTTTACCTCCTAAAAACATTTTATCATAAAATAAAAGAAATAGAATTACTTATTTCTATTTCTAAATATTCTCTTTAATATAGATTCTTTATTATTATTATTAAAATCTCTTAAAACAGTTTCATCAAATTCACTCGCAACATGAATATTACCATAATCATGTAATATATCTGATAATTCTTGAACAGTTTTACCTCTTAATGAGGTTTCTATTTCACTTGATAAAGCTGGATCAAAACATATTAAATTACTAAGTCCAGTAGATGCCACTAAAATACCATCTTCATTAAACATAACTCTTACATCTTCTCCATAACAATATATTGAATAACCTTTCATTTTATTGCTCCTTCTTTTCTAACATCATAGCTTTATTTTTAGGTCTTAATGTTTGTAAACTCTTACAAAAACTAATCTCTTGAAATATGTATTCAGCTACTTCCCTATTTTGATACATTCCATCTAAATCCTCAATAGTATAATCATACATACTTACTTTGTTATTAGGTATAACAGTTTCTCTATCATCACTTGTTTTTCCAATAATAAACCATTCCATAGTACTAATATATTGTTCATATTCTTCATCAGTTCTAAAAACACCATCAAGTATCTCCCTTTTTATTTCTTCACTAATATCATCTTTACTCAAAAAATCTTTTTCTAGCATTCCTAAATCAGTTAAGCCATCTTCTTTTCTAAAAAGACTAACAGTTTCACCAATAACATATTTCCTAAAATTAGGATCTAGCATTTCAATATAATTTCCTAATGTAAATGATAATAACTTAGCATATTTATCATTATATTTCTTATTATCTGAACCCATTTTTTTCATTCTTTTCACCTCGAGAACCATATTGTACAATATTAAAAGAAAAAATACAAGAAATTTTCAATAAAAAAGTTAGCAAAGAATTGCTAACCCATATATTCATTATTTACTAGTAAAGTATCCAGGACTACTTGTTCCACCATCTATTCTAGCATATGTTTTATCTACTTTAGTTGAATCGTATACAGTACCTTGCCCTCCTACAAGATTGGTACAACC
>CAKOKV010000017.1 GCA_934095805.1 uncultured Bacilli bacterium
TATATTTATTAATTAAATCTTTTATAGTTTCTTTTGCTTCATTCCATTTATTATGTGGTTCATGTGGATATATAACAGATATATTAAGTACTTTTGAAGTTTCATCTACTACTGCTAATTTACATCCTGTTCTAAATGCTGGATCAAATCCTAAAACTCTTTTATTTTTCATTGGAGCAATTAGTAATAAATTTTCTAAATTACCTTTGAATACTTCAATTGAAGCATCTTCACTTTGATTTGTTAATTCACTTCTAATTTCTCTTTCCATTGATGGAAATATAAGTCTTTTATAACTATCTTTTATAGCATCAATAACTATTGGTTTAACAGGTGAATCTTTTTTAATTATTTTAGATTCTAAATAAGATAATATTTCTTCATTATTTACTTCTATATTTACTGACAATATTTTTTCATTTTCACCTCTGTTTATTGCTAAAACTCTATGAGGTTTTATATGTTTAACTGCTTCACTAAATTCATAATACATTTCATATGTTTTATTTGTATCTAAATCTTTCTTTTTTAGTTTTGAAGTAATAATACCATTTTTAAAGAAATAGCTTCTTATCCATTTTCTATAATATGCATTATCGCTTATCCATTCAGCTATTATGTATTTAGCACCTGTAATAGCATCTTCAACAGTTTTAACATTATCATTTAAGAATTTCTTTACTGATTCATCATTAAATGTAGTAGGGAAACTCATTATAATTTTAGCTAGTGGTTCAAGGCCATTTTTAATAGCTTCTGTTGCTTTTGTCTTTTTCTTTTATTTATAAGGTGCATAAATATCTTCAACTTCAACTAATTTTTTAGCATTCATAATATTATTTTTTATTTCATCAGTTAAAAGACCTTTCTCATCTATAAGTCTAATTACATCTTCTTTTCTTTTTAATAAATTAACTTGATATTCATATACTTCACTTATTTTTCTAATTTGTTCTTCATCTAAAGCACCTGTTGCTTCTTTTCTATATCTTGCGATAAAAGGAATAGTATTTCCTTCTTCTAATAATTTTAAAACAGTTTTAGCTTGTTCTGCTTTAATATTTAGTTCATCTTTAATATCATTAATTATATCTTCATTCATATTTTTACTCCTTTAATGTACTTATTTATTTTAACATAATTTTATTGTTTTAGTTTATTTATATTACGGTTTCTTTACATTGACTTTAACTCTTATTTTATAGTAAAATATTCTATAGAAGAGGTGGTCTTATGAAAGAGTATTTTAGAAAAATATTTATTATTCTTTTTACTTTCTTTTTTACTTTTTCTGTTTATTCATTAACTATTGATAATCCTGAATATGATTTATATAAAAAATTAGAAGATAAAAGTAATGTTAATGTTGTACCACTTGAAAAATTACTTGTATATGAAAATGTATCTAGAAATCAATTTAATAGAAGTTTAGGAATTAGAGGTTTTAGTAGTAATCTTTCTTCTTTTGATTTAAGAAATGATTCTGGTAAAAGAAATGTTCCTTCTATGGATAATCAAGGAAATCTTAGTTTATGTTGGGCTTTTTCTACTAATAATGTTATTGAATCTCATTTACTTAAAAAAGGGAATTCTGAATATAATCTTAGTGAAAATCAAATGGATTATGTCTCTAGATATTTAGGGGATACTGGTAGTTTTGGAGAAGCAAATACTACTATTAATGCTCTTAAATATTGGTATTATGGATATAGTCCTGTTACTGAGAGTTATTTTGGAGATTATTTTACTACTTATAAAAATAGAACATTAAGAGAATATTTATATAGTGATAATACTTTTGCAGATATAAAAGAAGCTTCTTGGATACCAGGTTTTGATGTAAGAAATGCTTTTAGTAATTATGATGTTAATACTGTAGTAAGTCAGTTATCTACATATAATAAGACTATAAAAAATCATTTAGTTAATTATGGAGCTATTGCTACTGGAGTATATATGGATTTTTATAATAAAGAAACTAATCTTTTATATAATGATAGTAGTAAAAATTATAGAGATTATGTTTCTAGTAGTCATGCTGTTACTATAATAGGTTGGGATGATAATTATGGAACTATTAATTATAATGGATATTCTTTAAAAGGTTCTTGGCTTGCTATGAATTCTTGGGGAGATAATACTGATTATTTTTATATTTCATATTATGATCCAGATGTTTATAAATATTTAGTTGGTGTTAATGATGCTGAGTTAAAAAATTGGACTAATATATATAGTAATTATATTTATAAATATGTTGATAATACAATAGATAGATATACTTTTTATAAAGGAAATATGAGTGAAACTGTTCTTGGAGTTAAGGTGTTATATATGGGAAATAATACTCCTAGTATAACAGTTAAAATGGGAGATGGTATAACTACTAAAACATCAGCTAGAACAGAGAAGCTTCATTATGGTGTTAATTATTTTGATGTAGAAGATTTTAGTACATCTAGAGATATTATATATGTATCTATAGATAATCCTGATAGAGCTAGTTATTCAGTAAGTTTCTTTACTAATAATAGTTCAAAAGAAGAAAAATATTATGTTAAAACTAGAGATACATTTGAAAATACAGTTGGTAATAATATGAAATATCATGTTGTTAGTAAGAATATAGTTTCTGGTACTAATTATGAAGTAAAAGTTGTTGATAGTTATAATAATGATATTACAAATAAATTTACTGTTGTTAAAAATAAAGATCTTATAAATAATTATTCTAATTTTAATTTAATATTAAAAGAAGTTTTAAGTAATACGAATTTTACAGTTAGTGTTTATTCTAATGGATATATTGATAAAGAGGAAGAAGAAAACACTTTAAGTGGTATGGGTACTTCTAGTAATCCTTATTTGATAACTAAAGCAGAGGATTTAAAGTATTTAAATAATTCTGATGATTATTTTATGCTTATGAATGATATTGATTTAGAATATTCTACTACTAATGTTAGTGGTGTATTTTATAATAATACTAAAGGTTTTGTTCCGCTTAATTTTAGTGGTAATTTTAATGGTAATAATCATAAAATAAGTAATTTAAATTCTTTTGTAGGAGGTTTATTTGGTAATTTAAAGAATGCTAGTGTAAGTAATTTAAAACTTGACAATTTTAATATAAATAATATGAATGATGAACTTAATTATAATGGTATATTTGCTTCTTATATAATTGGTTCTGATGTAAATAATATAGAAATAAGTAATTCTGTTATTAAAAGTGATAAAACAACAGGAGCACTTGCTGGTAGTGTTCAAATGGATGCTAATATAAATAATGTACTTGTGAATGCTACTATTGATTGTGGTGATTTAACTGGTGGTTTGATTGGTCTTTTATGGGCAGATGATAATAGTGAAATTAATATAACTAATACTTTTTTAAATGAAACAACTATTAATGGAAAATATGAACTTTATATAGGATCTCTTATTGGATATGTTGTTATTAATGTTAGTACTAATGCTAATATTAATATTTCTAATAATAAAACTAATACTAATGCTACACAAATGATAGGTATAATATCAAATACTAATAATATAAGTTATACTTTTAGTAATAATGAAATTGTAACTGATATATTTAATGAGAATGTTTTCTACTTATTTGATAAGAATATATGGACTTTTTCTCCTACTAATTCACTTTATTTAATAAGTTTTCCTAAAGCAGAAAAAGTTATACCTGAACTGAAAATAGAAGTTAATAAATATAGTTTAATAGGTGATGTTATTAATATTACAGGTGATAAAAATAAAATAAGTGATATAATTAGTAATGTTATTGTTGATTCAGAAATTAGTTATGAATTTTATGATAAAAATAATAAGATTTTAAAAAGTAATGATATAATTGGTACTGGTGGTTACATTAAGATTAATAATAATGTTTCTACTAAGAATTATTATTTTGTTATTTATGGTGATATTAACGGAGATGGAAGAGTTAATATCATTGATACTATGATGTGTGCTAATTATATCTTAGATACTAAATATGATAGTTCTAATTTACAACATAGAGCTAGTAATGTTGATAATAATAAAAGAATAGATATAGTTGATGTTATTAAAATATCTAACTTTATATTAAATCCAGAATTAGGATTTTAGGAGGAAAAGGGAATGAAAAAAATATTATTGTGCTTACTAAGTATAATATGTTTTATTAGTGTGAATACTAGTGTAAAAGCATTAAGTGCAACTATTGATGTTAGTTGTCCTAGTACTGCTACTTCACTTGAAGAAATTACCTGTACTGTTTATATTAATGCTAAAGATTTTAAATTAAAAGGTATTCAATTATTTTATACAGTGGACAATGGAAAATTTATTGAATTTAAAAATAATAGTAGTTCTGTTAAAAGTTATACTATTAGTAATAAAGGAGCTATTCTTGAAGCAATAAGTCCTAGTATTGGTAAAGTAGAAGTAGGAACTATTAAAATAGAGATGCCTACTAATGATAAAATGAGTCTTAAGCTTTATGATATTATTGTAACTGATGATGGTGATAACAGTAATATTAAGTCTCTTGATATTGCTGATAAAAGTGTTAGTGTAAGAGTTAAATCTAATATTAATACATTAAAAAGTTTAAAAGTAAAAGAAGGAAACTATATTACTGATTTTGATAGTGATAAAACAAGTTATAGTTTTGATTATGATAAAGATAAAATAACTATTGAAGGTTCTCTTACTGATTCAAGTTCTAAAGTAACTGGATTTAAAACATATAATTTAAATTATGGTATAAATAATATTAATATAGTTGTAACTAGTGAAAGTGGAAATATAAGAACATATAAAATAAGTGTTAATAGACTTGATGTAAGAGATAAGACAAATACACTTGATAGTTTAGTTGTTAGTGATTATAAATTAAGTCCAGAGTTTAATAAAAATACTAAATCATATAAGGTGACTGTTCCGACTACTACTGATAAAATAAATATAAGTTCAACTTTAAGTAGTAGTAAATCTTCTTATGTAAGTGGATTTGGAAATAGAACTGTTAATTTAAAGTATGGTAAAAATACTATATTAATAAAAGTTAAGAGTGAAAGTGAGAGTATAAAGACTTATGAAATAATTGTTACTAGAGAAGATAATAGAAGCAGTAATAATTATTTAAAGAATTTAAATATAAGTAGTGGTGAATTTAAATTCGATAAAAAAGTTAATGAATATGCTGTTACTGTTAAAAATGAAGTTGAAAATATTAATGTAACTGGTGAAGTAGAGGATAGTAAGTCTAAAGTAACTGGACTTGGTAATTATAAATTAAAAGAAGGTATTAATAATATAACTATTAAAGTTACTGCTGAAACTGGTAGTGTAAGAACATATACTCTTAAGGTAACTAGAATAGTAAAAAATAATACTGTTATTCCAAACAATAATTTAAAATCACTTACAATAAATAATTATCAAATAAATTTTGATAAGAATGTTGTTTTATACAATATAACAATTGAGGATGAAAAATCTCTTGAATTTAATTATGAAACTGAAAGTGCAGATTCATCAGTTGTAATAAATGGTAATGAAAGCTTAAAAAATGGTAGTGTAATTACAGTTAAAGTTACTGCGATTGATGGTAGTACTAAAGAATATAAATTTAATATATCTAAAAATGAAGAAATAAAAAAAGATGAACCAATTGTTCCTCATGAAAAAGTACAAATATCAAAAACTAGAATAATTAAATTAGTTGTTGCTTGTATATCAATTGTTATTATAATTATATCTGTTATAATATTAGGTATAATTAATGTTCTAAAGAAGAAGGCGAGCTTATGGAAATAAAGAAAATAGTTTTATTGGTATTATTTATATCATTATTATCTGGTTGTAATTTACTTGATACTGAAGTTAATTGTAATAAAACCGCTAATACTGAAAATTATAATTATAATATTGATATGAGATTAATATTTGATAATAAAAATGAACTTAAGAGAGTAGTTTCTAATATAAGATATCAATTAACTGATAAAGGTATGGAAAGTATTGATCTTATGGAAGAAACATTAAAAGAAAAGAAGAGTACTTATGATAAAGGTGTTTATGTTAAAGTAGATTATACTATTAATAATGGTAAGATTGAGTTAACAGAAGATATAAATGCTAGAAATATTAAAGATTTAACAACATATTATGATTTATCTACAAGTTATATAGGTGATAAAACTAATAAGGATGATGTAAAAGGTAAACTTCGTGATAATAATTTTACTTGTAAATAAAAAGAACTTTTTAAAAAGTTCTTTTATTTTAGTTTAAATAAAACTAATATGAATATAATAATAAATGTAATTATTAATCCTAGAAGAATATAGTCTGTAATTTCCATCATTTTCTTTTTCTTAGTAACCATTGTTTCTTCTTCCATAACAGTAGTTTCTAATATAGGTTCCATTTTAATTGTATTTAACAATTCTTTTTGTTTTTCTTGCTCTCTGATTTGTTCATCTATATCAATAATTGCTGTTGTTTCAAATTGTGCTTCATTATTCATTTATTTCATCGCCTCTATTTATATATATCAATCATAGCAAATATTTGTAAAGAATACAAGTTTTTTTAAAACTTTTCCTTGACTTCTTATAAGGAATAAGGTATTATTTATTTGTGCCTATGTGGAGACATACTCAAGTGGCTGAAGAGGCGCCCCTGCTAAGGGTGTAGATCGGGAAACTGGTGCGAGAGTTCAAATCTCTCTGTCTCCGCCATATGTAATTAAACCCTATATTAGGGTTTTTTCTTTGCTTGAAATAATTAATATGTTACAATTAATATGAGAGTGATAAATATGAAAATGAACCTTATATATTTTGTTCATGGAACAACATATGATAATTAAGCAAAGAAATGTTTAGGTTGGAAATAAGTAGAGTTAAATGAACTAAGAAAAGAACAGGTAAGGAATCTTGGAAAAGTTAATTCAAATATTAAGTTTGATGTGATTTTTACATCTGATTTAATAAAAACAGTTAATAGTGCTGATATTGCTTTTCCAGGTATACCAAAGATTCAAGATAAAAGACTTAGAGAATGTAATTATGGAGATTTTGATGGTGAGGATAAAGAGTTAGTAATTTACGAAGAACATAAATGGTGAATCTCTAAAAGATGTTGAAAAAAGAGTTAGAAGCTTTATTAATGAAGTTTTAAAAGAATATAAAGGTAAAACTATTGGAATTGTATCTCATAGAGCTCCACAATTTTCTTTTGAAGTTATAACTAAGAATATTACATTTGAAGAAGCTAATAAAAATGATTGGAGAAAAACAGGGGATTGGCGACCAAGATGGAGATATGATATAGATAAATGCTTGTAAAAGCATTTTTTCTTGTACAAACTTCTGAAATATTGTATACTACTATTAGAAAAAAAGAGGTGTATTATGACAAATAAAGATTTAGCTGATTTAATATTTCCTAATATTAATAAATCTATAAAAGATTATGATAATATATATCCAGATAGAAAAGGTACTATTGTAACAAGATTTGCTCCAAGTCCAACTGGTTATGTTCATATTGGTGGAATATATCAAGCTATTATTGATTACTTAATTGCTAAAAATAATAATGGTATATTTATGCTTAGAATAGAAGATACTGATCAAAAAAGAGAAGTTAAAGAAGCTGTTCAATTAATTAAAGAAGCATTAGAATACTATGATTTATTACCAGATGAATATGAACTTGATGGAAAAACTATTGGTAATTATGGACCTTATGTACAAAGTGAAAGAAAAGAAATTTATCATGCATTTATTAAATATTTAATAGAAATAGGAAGAGCTTATCCTTGTTTCTGTACTAAAGAAACTCTTGAAGAATTAAGAGTGATGCAAGATCATAAAAAACAAAGAACTGGTTATTATGGTAAATATGCTAAATGTAGAAATTTAACTGTTGATGAGATGATTAATAACATTAAAGAAGGAAAAGATTTTGTTATTAGATTTAAATCAATGGGTGATTTTGAAAAAAAATTTAAGTTTGTAGATGAAGTTAAAGGTGAACTTGAATTATCTGAAAATGATGAAGATTTTGTTATTATGAAAAGTGATAACTTACTTCCAACATATCATTTTGCTCATGTTGTTGATGATTATTTAATGGGTACAACTCATATAGTAAGAGGTGAAGAGTGGCTTAGTAGTGCTCCTAAACATGTTGAACTTTATGATGCTTTTGGTTTTGAAAGACCAAGATATAAATATGTTCATACACCACTTATTATTAAAAAAGAAGGAAATAGTATTAGAAAGATAAGTAAGAGAAAAGATCCAGAAGCTTCAATGAGTTATTATACTGATCTTGGTTATCCAGCTCTTGCTGTTATTGAATCTTTAATGACTATTATAAATTCAAATTATGAAGAGTGGCATAGAGAAAATCCAGATAAACCATTTACTGAATTTCAATATAATCCAGCTAAAATGTCATCAAGTGGTGGATTATATGATTTAGAAAAATTAAATAGTATATCTAAAGATGTTATTTCAAAAATGAGTGCTCATGAATTGTATGAAAAAACATATAAATGGTCATTAGAACATAGTGAAACATTAAGAAAATTAATAGAAAAAGATCCTTCATATTATGAAAGTATTTTAAATATCGAAAGAAATCAAGAAAAACCAAGAAAAGATATAGCATATTATAAAATGATAGAAGATTTAATATGGTATATGTATAATGATTTATTTGATATTAGACATAGAGAATATGAATGGAAGAATATAACTAATTTAGTTGAAATAAAAAATATATTAAATACTTATATTGATAAATATTATAGTGATGATGACGATAAAGAAACATGGTTTAATAAAGTTAAAGAATTATGTGAATTATTTGGATATGCATCAAATATTAAAGAATATAAGAAGAATCCAGGAGATTATAAAGGTAATGTAGCTGATATTAGTACTATTATAAGAGTAGCTATTACTACAAAAGCTAATACTCCTGATTTATATGAAATAATGAAATTACTTGGTAAAGATGAGATTGTAAGAAGAATTAATTTATTATAGGACTCTTACAGTCTTTTTCTTTATTGACATTTACAAATTTTTAAGATTAAATAAAGATAGTATAGGAGGCGATTTATGAAAATAACATTAGTTACTGGTAATTGGGCTAAAATAGCACAAGCTAAAGAATTTTTAGAACCAAAAGGTATAACTGTTGATAATGTAAAAATGGATACAATTGAAATACAAGCTGATTCAGTTGAAGAAGTGGCTAAGTATTCAGCAAAGTGGGCGAGTGAAGAATTAAAAGCAAATGTTGTTAAAAATGATACTGGTATTATGATTGATGCTTTAGATGGTTTTCCAGCAGCTTATACTCATTATGTTCAAGATACAATCGGAATGGATGGTATTTTGAAATTAATGAAAGGTGTTAAAAATAGAAAAGCTAAATTTGTTCAAGCACTAGCATTTTGTGAATATGGAAAAGAACCTGTATCATTTGTTTCTGTAACAGAAGGAGAAATATCTTTAAAAAAAGAAGGAGAGCATGGATGGAGTTGGGACTTTATATTTATTCCAAAAGGTAAAGATAAAACTCTTGCTTGTTTTGAAGATCGTGAAAGACTTTCATTATGGAATGATACTGGATATATGCAGTTATTAGAATATTTAAAAAAGAATAAAAAAATAGAGGAGTAATTATGAATAAGAGAGTTAGTTCAAGAGCTATTATAATTGAAGATGGTAAATTACTTACAATGTTTAGAAGAAAAATTAAAAGTGATGGTACTATTAAGGAATATTATGTAATACCAGGTGGTGGTCTTGAAGAAAACGAAACATTAGAAGAGAATGTTATAAGAGAACTTAGGGAAGAATTTAATGTTGATATTGAAGTAATTAAGTTTTTAGAGAGTGTAGAATATGAAGATACTATCGCTAATTATTTCTTATGTAAGATAGTTAATGGAACACCTAAACTCGGAGGAGAAGAGCTTGATAGAATGAGTGAATCTAATTATTATGAAGTTAGATTCGTTGATTTAAATGAACTTGATAATATTGATATTAATGCAAAAGATATAATTAAAAATTTAAAATAATTTGAGGGAAGAATGAACATTGAATTAATAAAAGTTAATAAAAATGAAAGAACTAAATTAGAAAAATTATTACAATTATATTTACATGATTTAAGTTTATATTTTCCACTTGATTTTGATTCAGAAAAGTGTGAATATGATTATGATTTAGATAAGTATTTTGATAATGATTTTGCTTATTTTATAAAGTCTAGTAATGATATATTAGGATTTATTCTTATTGATAATAATGGTAACTATAACTATGAAATAAGTGAAATATTTGTTTTAAATAATTATAAAGAAAAACAAATAGGTACAAAAGCTGTTATAAAAGCATTTGATCTATATAGAGGAAATTGGATTATTAAGGCTGTACCTAAATCTAAAGTGGCTGAGAAATTTTGGATTAAAGTTGTAAGTGAGTATACAAATGATAATTATAAATTATCACATACTGGTAAATATGATAGAGTAGAATTAAATTTTTCTAATAAATAATAAAAAATAAAGACTGTTTAATTTTCTAAACAGTCTTTATTTTCCTTTCTATTCTTCTTTTCAACCTTTTCAATTTTAAGTGTATATCCAAGTGGGCCTAGTATATCCATCATAGCTTTAACAG
>CAKOKV010000018.1 GCA_934095805.1 uncultured Bacilli bacterium
GGATTTATTTGTTCAATAATATTAATACCAGAAGCATTAGAACTATTAGAGGGAAAAGCTTTATTATACAAAAGTGCTGATCAAACAGACTATTTCAAATTCAATTTAAATTTTTTAAATATATTTTATAAAGCATTTCCAGGAACAATAAATAATTATGATCTTAAATATGGTATGGTTAATATATATATTTCAATGTTAGTTATAGTTTTAGACATAAAATATTTCTTTAATAAAAAAATTACTAAAAAAGAAAAGAAAGCAACAGCTATATTTATATTATTCTTCTTATTAAGTATTAGTTTTAATTTAATTGATTATGCATGGCAATTATTTCAAAGACCAATATGGTATCCTAATAGATATATTTTTACATTTTCATTTTTATTGATAGTGATAGCTATGAAAGAACTTATAAACATAGAAAATAAGACTAATATAAAAAGAAATATATTATTAATACTTATATACATTTTATTAACAATTTATCCAATGTTAACAAGTAATGCAAATAACAATATAGTTAAAATAATAGCTTATACACTTGGAATATTATTATTAATACAATATACATTCTTTTTAAATAATAAAAATGCTAAATATCTTATAATATTATTATTCTTTATAGAAATAATATTTAATACAATCATAACAATAAAATCAATGCCATTTTCTACAACAATAGAATATTATAAATTAAATAATGATTTAAATGAAAAAGCTGTTAATGAAATCAAAAAATTAGAAAACAAAGATAGTTTTTATAGAATGGAAATAAACTCTAATGATATAAATAATACTGGACTTATTTATAACTATAATGGTATTAATCATTTTAATTCTATAAGAAATGGTAGAATAATAACTTTCTTTAAAAGATTTAATTATAAAACTAATAGTGATGCAAGTGTAACATTTGATAATTATAATCCATATATAACATCACTACTAGGAATAAAGTATATTAATGGAAGTAATAATGAATTTTATTATAAAAATATATATAATACTAATCCATATATCTATTTAAACAATGATTATCTTAGCCTAGGATATATGATTAATTATAATGATATAAAATTCACTAACAGTAGTTATAAAAACACAGAATTATTAGTAAATTCAATGTTAAATAAAAATGAAAATATATATGAAATTGAAAAAATAAAACTACATAAAATAAATATAATTAATCAAAATAATACAAAATATATAAAACCCGAATCAGATACAGAGTCATATATAGAAATATCTAATAAAGCAAAACAAGATATATTTCTTATACCTAATAAAAATATAACATATGAATTTGACTACAAAGTTTATATAAATAACAAAGAAATAGAAAATGCTTCATCAAAAAAATTTCCATTATTTATTAAAAAAGACGATAATTATAAAATAATAATGAAAACAAGTATAACAAAACTTGAATATAATAATACAAATTGGTATAAAATTGATTATGATAAATATATTAACTTTATTAATGAACTTAAAAAAAATCAATTAAAAATTACTAAATATAACAAAGATAATAATATTGAAGGAAATATAATTGTTAATGAAAGAAAAACATTATTGTTAACGATTCCATATAACAAAGGATGGAATATAAAAGTTGATAATAAAAAAGTAGAATATAAATCATGTTATGATACATTTATATGTTTAGATCTACAAGAAGGTAAACATAATATTAAATTAAATTATATACCAAGAGGTTTTATAATAGGTTCAATCATTTCATTAGTTACATTAATTATTTCAATAATTTATATAAGAAAAAAATAATAGTTATTGTTTAACTATTATTTTTATTTTAGCATCAAATATTTTTCCCATATCTACATCTTGATTTTTACCAGTATCTTTAAATTCAAAACTGAATGTCCATTCATAAGTAGTTTTAGCTGGTATAACAACATTTGTAACAATATTTGTTTCTTTATATGGGGTTCTTGCATTAGTAATAATATTAGTTTTATTTCGCATAACACTATAATATAAATTGTTAGTTGTAGTAAATGTATTTTTAACATCTATCCATTTCATACTTATTGTTTGAGCAGTGTTGGTAGTATTTGTTAATTTGAATTTTTTAATTCCTTTCCATCCAGGAATTATACTAGATGCATCATAATCACTTCCAGTAAGAGTAAGTACATACTCATCACCTTCATTTATATTAACATTATCTTCTTTACCATCACAGTTCGTATCACACTTACCATCACCATTCGTGTCACAATTCTTATCGCAAATTCCATCTCCATCAGTATCACAATTTAAATCACACTTTCCATCTTTGTTATTATCACAATTTAAATCACATTTACCATCTTTGTTAGTATCACAATTTACATCACATTTGCCATCATTATTTGTATCACAATTTATATCACATTTGCCATCTTTGTTTGTGTCACAATTTAAATCACATTTTCCATCTTTATCAGTATCACAATTTAAATCACATTTTCCATCTTTATCAGTATCACAATTTAAATCACACTTTCCATCTTTATTTGTATCACAGTTTATATCGCATTTGCCATCTTTATCAGTATCGCAGTTTAAATCACATTTACCATCTTTATCAGTATCACAATTTAAATCACATTTTCCATCTTTATCAGTATCACAATTTAAATCACACTTTCCATCTTTATTTGTGTCACAATTTAAATCGCATTTTCCATCTTTATCAGTATCACAATTTAAGTCACATTTTCCATCTTTATCAGTATCACAATTTAAGTCACACTTTCCATCATTATTTGTGTCACAGTTTAAGTCACACTTACCATCTTTATCAGTATCACAATTTAAGTCACATTTACTATCATTGTTAGTATCGCAGTTTAAATCACATTTACCATCTTTGTTAGTATCACAATTTAAATCGCAGTTTCCATCTCCATCAAGATCAATATTTGTTTCTGGCCAGCCATCCTTATCTGTATCACAATTTAGATCACACTTTCCATCCTTATCATTATCTTGATTCATTGGATTCCTATCAGGTTTGTTATCATTATTTGTATCTTCATTAAAATGTGGTTCTCTATCATCATTATAATCAATGTTTATATCTGGTTTTCCATCTTTATTAGTATCACAGTTTATATCACACTTATAGTCTCCATTTTTATCAATGTTTATATTTGGTTTACCATCATTATCTGTATCACAGTTTATATCACATTTTCCATCTTTATCTAGATCACAATTTAAATCACATTTTCCATCTCCATCAAGATCAATATTTATTTCTGGCCATCCGTCTTTATCTGTATCACAGTTTATATCACATTTGCCATCTCCATCATTATCTTGATTCATTGGATTTCTATCAGGTTTCTTATCACCATCAGTGTCTTCATTAAAATGTGGCTCCTTATCTTTATTATAATCTATATTAATATCAGGCCTTCCATCACCATCTGTATCACAATTTATATTACAAACATTATCTTTATCAGTATCAATATTTAAATCTGGATCCCCATCTTTATCTAAATCACAGTTTAAATCACATTTTCCATCTCCATCAAGATCAATATTTATATCTGGTTCTCCATCTCCATCTAAATCAATATTAGTATCAGGCCATCCATCATCATTAGTATCACAGTTCAAATTACACTTTCCGTCCCCATTTGTATCTTGATTAATCAAATTACTGTCTGGTTTTCCATCTCCATCTGTATCAACATTAAATGTAGGCTTTTTACTACCACCATAATCAACATTAACAAAAGGCTTTTTATTATCTTTTGTACAATTAACTTTACATTCTTTAGTATCAAAATCTAAATTAATATCAGGTATACCATCACCATCAATATCAATATTAAATGACATACCATTATTTTTCTTAATTAATATTCCACTACTAAAAACTATAATAATAATAAATAATAGTAATAGTAAAAGAATAAGTAATCTTTTCTTATGACTCTTCTTTTCTTCTTCATTATTATCTATATTATCAACATTATTTTGATTTACTAAATTACTATTATCTTCCATAATGATATCTCCTATTATCAATACAATTCTAACATATTTAGTACCATTATTCAATTATACTTTTTATACTAAATAAAGCACTACTCAATATTCTTTTAATTTATACATTACTTTAAATTTAAAAAATATAATATTTAAAACTAGCAATAATAATAACAATATAAATAAAAATAATATATTTTTTATACTAAAAAAAATCAAAAATGACAATATTATTGAAATAATAATTACTAATGTATTCTTTTTTACGATATTATTTACTGTTATTGTAATTATAGATATTAAAAATAAATATAAATTTATTATTAAAATTATATTTATATTAAAACTATATTTAAAATTAGAAAAAACATCAATAATTAGTATTGTTATTAATTTTAATGTCACAATATATAATAAAATAGATATAACTTTTCTTATAAACCATTTTTTATCATTCTCTCTTATTACTATATTTTCTTTTAAATTTTCAAGTTCATAATTAAAATAAGATATAGAATAATAAACAATATATGTTATATAATATATATTATATAATACATATATGTCTAATTTTTCATTAATAAGTGGATATCCAACTAAATTCATATAATATATATTATTACTTATTTTATTATAATTTAAGTAACAATATATTATATTTATAATAGTTAACATTAATAATATTATCAACCATGTTTTATCTTTTTTTATTTTATTTTTTATTAAATTAAATTCTATTTTCATATTATTTCTCTCTTTTTAACTATAAAATCAAATAATATATTTTCAATAATTAATAATATAAATATCATTAAAATAGTAGATATAATATCTATATAGAAACTGCTAAAATTCAAATTATTTAATATATAATTATGTGGTATAACTGACATATTATAAAAATGATAAATTATGTTATTGTAATTAGTTAGTGTAAACATAATTAGATTTAAAATTATTAAAAATATATTTATATTTTTGTTATTTAAACTATTCAATATAGAAATTATACGAAATATTAATGATAAAATTATTCCATTTTTTACAAAAACAAATATATCATATAACAATATATTTATATTATATTTGTTATATATAATTATACTTTTACCATCAATTGAAAATATTAGTGATATTGATACGATTAATAAAGTATATATTAAATAAAAATATAATACATTAAATGTTATAATTTTTATATTTTCTTTAAAATTCTTTTTATAATTTTTATTTCTTATTACATAATTATAATTATGAAAATATTGGTCGCTAGTTCTTTTTGATACAATATATAATGCAAAAAAAAGGAATAAATTACCAATCATAGATGTTAATGTTTGTAAAAATAATATAAAAAAATTATTATTATCATTTAAAATACTAATAAACCCGAATATTACCCCTAATAATATTAAAAGATATACTAGCGGATATTTTTCATTTATAAGAGTGAGTCTATTCTTTATCATTTTTTATTATTCCATCACCTATATTATAAACTATATCAGCTAACTCATTCAAATCTTCTTTTATATGTGTACTAAATATTATTAATTTATCTTCCTTTTTTAATTCTTTTAAATAATTAATTATTTTTTTAACAGTCTTATCTTCTATACCATTAAAAGGTTCATCTAAAATTAATATTTTTGGATTTTCCATTATTGCTTGTGCAATAGATAGTTTTTGTTTCATACCTATTGAATACTTACTATATTTTTTATCTTTTTCATCTAATAAATTTACTATTTCTAATGATTCTAATATTTCTCTATCGGATATTTTATTTTGAATCTCAGCCAATATTTTCAAATTTTCATATCCTGTTAAGTCCGGAAAGAATGTTGGTTTTTCGATTACAGCTCTTAAACTATCAGGGTACTCATTTTTTAAATTTAAATTTACATTATCATATAATATTTCACCAGTAGTTGGTATATAAAATCCACATATCATTTTCATAAGTACACTTTTTCCACTACCATTACGGCCATATAACCCATATATATTTCCACTATTAAAAATAATATTTGTATTTTTAATTACAACTGTTTTATCAAATTTTTTACTAACATTTTTAAACTCTATTTTCATGACTCTCCTAATTGTTTTTTTCACAATCTAATATTAATTTTTCTTTATTTCTATATTCAAAATATAAAATTATTGATGAAATAATTAAGACTACTATTAATGGTAGATATAATAACATATAACCCTTTCCTAAATTTAAATTAAAAACATTAATTATATTTATATATAATTCCATTGAATTCATTTTAAAAAGATTATCAAATAATATAACTCCAATTAAAAATTCTAATATGAATTCTATTCCTATAAATAATAAATATGATAAGATAGTTGCTATATAAAAATCATGCTTCTTCCTTGCTACTATTAATGCTATATTTGTATATATAATACTTATAATAATCAATCTAATTATAATTGTAACAAAATATAAATATGGATTTATTATATTATCAATCATAATACCATCTTTAAAATAAACATTAGTAGTAAATCCATTACAATAAATTAATATAATAATTTGTATAATTAATACTGATAATGGTAAAATCATTGATTTTATATATGAATTTCTTATAATTTTATTTTTAAATTTACTATAATTTTCTCTTGTTAATTCATACAATAACTGTTTATTTTTAAATATTTTACATATTTCATATAATACAGGTAATGATATAAATAAAAATAATATATATGTTATTTTAGAATAATCTCTCATTATTTCATTTGTCATATAAAAATAATCTGACTGCATTTTTTCATTTGATAATTCTATTATATCTTCGCAATTGATTATTTGTTCTTCTATATTACTGTTTTTACATTCTTGAATATTTCTAATAACTATTTTTTCATAATTATTATACCAATTTATATATTTGAATGTGCTATATAATCCAATACTTAATAATATTAAAAACAATATTATTGACATCAAATTATTTTTGATAAATTGCTTCATATTTACCTCTAAAAGTTATTTATATATTTTAATCCAAGTGCCAAGTTGCAACATGATAAGTTTTTAATAAAGTAAAATCTGCACGCTCAATTTTTAACTTATATTTTCCAGGCGATTTATGTGTTGTTCTTGCTATTGGTGTTTTTTGTCCCATTTTTGTTAATGTTGCTGCACTCCAATCATTACTAGAATTCCAAATTCTTGCAGAAATAGTACAATTTGTACAAGGATTAGTTAAATCAGTTATTGAACTTGAGTGCTCGTACTCTTGTGTAGCCCAAGTCTCTTTTTCCCATTCTTTTGTAACATATGGTTCTTGTTTGTTTAATGTAACTGAAACTAATATAGGTTTAACACTTGCAAAAGATAATACACTATCCGTAATTATTGCTATTAGTAATACAGCAAAAGTAATCTTTAGATAGTTCACAAATTAACCTCACTTATATCTTACTTTTTCTATATTTTAGCATACATAGTACTATTATTCAACTATATATTTTTATACAAATTAAAAACACTATATTATTTATATATAGTGTTAATATTATTTTTTTATAGTAATAATTGGTCTTACATCTAACTTATTATTATAGTTTTCATGTATATAAACATCTCCACTTGATGTAACTGAATAACCATTATCATTACTTATATCACTCATCCAATAATTACCTTTAAATAATGAAATATCTTTAAACTTATTAACTAATAAAGAATACTCATAATAATTAATAATTCTAATTTTACTTTTAGTATATTTATTACAACTCCAATTATTACTACTTATTTCTTCTTTTGTATAACCACCACAATATTCTTCATCACAACTATCATTATCAATATCATCACAAATTTCATATTTTAATAAATCATCTTTTAAACTAAAATTTTTAATATAAACATTATTAAGATAATAATTTATATATGAATTACTCCATTTATATTTATCATTCTTATTGCAAAATGAACTATTTTCTCCACTACAATGAGCCAATTTTTCATTTATAGGTAAATATTTCATCATAGTTATTCTATCAAAAGAATTATCAATTATAATCCATTCTTCTTTATCTATATAAACAGTAGACCCATTACAATAAAATATATTTTTATTAAAATCACTTTTAGTTGTATTTAAACATTCAACTGTAAATTTAATAGGTACACTAATATTACCATCAGTATCCTTAAACCAAATATAATGTATTCCCTCTTCATAATAATTTAATATTAAATTATTATTAGATATATCTTTCCACTTACCTTTAAAATCATCCCTATTAGATATTAAGTATTCACTTACTGGATACTTAAATTCAAATGAAATCGTTGTATTATTTTTATTTAATGATGCTTCTAAATCTTTAAAATCATTACATTCTTCTTTTTGAATATTAATATTTCCTAAAAAAGTTTTATAAATACAATACTCTTTACTTTTAATATAAAATCTTACATTACCATATTTATCTTTTTCTATTTTACCAGTCCCATCAATATAATAATCTGTTTTCTTTATATTACCCTTATCAAGAACACCGTATTTAAATTCATATTTTCCTTCATCAATTGTATAAATATAACCAAGTAAATCTCTTGTTCTATTTAATAAATGTATTCTATTATATCTAAATATAAAGAATATTAATATTCCTATCATAACAATAACAAATAAAATAATTATAATTATATATTTCTTAAACTTTTTCATATCAATTATTATATCACATAAAAAGGAATAAAATAACTTATCCCTTAATATTTAATTCACTCATAGTTTTTTCGTTTGCTATTATTTCTAATCTAACAGTATTGAAAGAATCGTAATTATAAAATTTCTTTTCTTTTATATCATTTAATATAATCTTATAAAAATCATAATTAGGATATCTAGTACCACAATATAAATAATTTTCATAATAATTATCACAATAAGCATTAAAATAATCAGAAGAATATATTTTTACTATATATTTATTATTTTCAAGTTTATTATCTATTGTTTTAGTAATATTTTCACATCTTTGACATTCTATATAATTAACAGAAGTATCATACTCTTTTTCATCTTTTAATTCAAATTCATGATGTCCATCTATAAATTCTAATTTATTAAATTCAGCAGCAAAAACCCCAACTCCTACTCCACCTAACATTATTGAAGCACAGAACATTATTATCGCAACTGTAGAAGAAATCTTGGAGTTAGAAATGTATTTATATAAAATATATATTAACCATATACTACCAACAATTAATCCAATTGACATTATAGATATGCCTATTGAAAAATTATATTTGAAGTAAACATATAAAGATAAAATTAACATAACAGTAAAACCAAACAAACAAATAGATACAGCAAACAACATAAATCCTGCAAATAATTTAAACATAAACTTAAATATATCAAAAATTACATCAAAAACACTCTTACCTTCTTTAACAGGATTCTCTTTTTTCTTTACACTTTCTTTTACTTTTGATTTACTATTCTTTTTCTTTGTTTCAACTTTAACATCAAAATTATTAATAACTTTTTCCTTTAAAATCTTAACAAAAACTACAAATACAAACATAATGTAAAGAGCATACACCAATATAGAACTACATCTACTAATAATATTGTAAACTGACACAGGAAGTCCTATAAACATCTTATTAACAAATGTTTCTAAAATATAAAATGGTAACTTCAATATATAACATATTAATATAGTTATAGCTACATAAACAAGTAACCTAATAATATCTTTAGAAGTTCCATTAGATATAATTTTAATTATCTTATTAAATACATTTTTAGCATCATCAAATATATTATCTAAAACACTAGTTTTATTATAATATTTATCATTTATTTTATATGCATCTAATATTCCACTAACAAGTTCATCAATATCACCAAACTCATTAATCGCATCAGTTTCACTTTTACCTGACTTAATCTCTTCATCAATATGTTCTCCATATTCAGAAACTATATCATCAATTTCTTCTTCTTTTAATATTGATAATTTACTTCTAAGTTCATTTATGAATTCCTCTTTATTCATTACTTATCACTCTCCTTAATAAAATTATTAACACTACTTTCAAATTTTTTCCATTCTTGAAGTAACAAGTCCTTTCTCTTTTCTCCAAGAACAGTAAGTTTATAATATTTTCTACTAGGTCCTTCACTTGATTCTTTTAAATATGTTTCAAAATATCCTTCATTAGTTAATCTTTTCAAAAGTGGATATATAGTTCCTTCATTAACATTAACAACTTTACTTACTTCAACAACAAGTTCATATCCATATCTATCTTTTTTAGATGTAAAAAGCAAAACTAATAATTCAAGGACACCTTTCTTAAATTGAGTATCCACTTCCTCACCTCTTAATGATATACTATCACTACTACTATGTATTGTCAAGTAGTATATATTACATAATAATAAAATAAATAAAAAAGTTTACACAAGTAAACTTTTTATAATAAGTAATATTGTTATATGTACTGGATAATATAAATAAAATACATATTTATTAATCTTTATATTAAAATTAGTATTAATTAATATAAATGGTAAACACAATATAGTAAAAAAAGTAACAAAATTAAAATCAGTCGTACCAAATAATAAATA
>CAKOKV010000019.1 GCA_934095805.1 uncultured Bacilli bacterium
AGAATAAAATATTGTATAATATAAAAAGCCAAGGAAGGTGTTTAATTAAATATGGGAAAAAGTAAACTAAATAAAAGTAATAATAAAGTACTTTTAGTATTATTAGGAATATTAGTAGTATGTTTTCTAGCAATAGGAATACTATTCTATAAATATTTCTATGCAGGAGCGAGTGGAAGCAAATATGGAAATAGATTAAGTGAAATAGAAAAATATCCACTAAGCGATAAATTAGAAGATGAAATAAAATCTTTGTATACTGAAAATTCAAAAGTTGGGGAAGTAAAGGTTACTACTGAGGGTAGAGTTATTTATATTAACATAGATTTTAAAGAAACAATGAAACTTAATGAAGCAGAGTCTATAGCTGAAAAATCCTTAGATAAAATAGGTGAGAATAACTTAACATATTATGATGTTCAATTTATATTGACATATTCAGGAACAGAAGAAAATGAAAACTTTCCAGTTTTTGGGGCAAAAAGTTCAAATAGTTTAAAGGTAGTTTGGTGAAGTAATGAAAAATAATAGAAAAAAGAAGAATATTATAATAATATTCCTTGTAATAGTATTACTAGTTTCTGCATTTTTAGGGACACTTTATTATATAACTAGTACAGTAAATAATTATTCCTATACAGAAAAGAAATGGATTAGTGAAAATACAGATACAACATTTGATGTATATGTAGAGCCATCACTTCCAATATTTTCAAATAATGGAAAAGGTGTATATTATGAATATTTAAATGCTTTAAAAGAAGATACAGGTCTTAATTTAAATATAGTAACATCTGATTCATCTGATTTGAAACTTGTTAATAAAAATTATGCAGGTACAGATGATATAGTTGTATATAAAGATCATTTTATAGTTATTGGTGAAAAAGATACAGTTAATAAATTAACAGATTTAAGTAATAAAACAGTTGGTGTTTTAGAAAAAGATTTAGAAACAATTTCATTATATCTAACAGCATATAAAAATATAGATATAAAGAGTTATAGTAGTTATAATGAATTGTCAACTGCTTATGATCTTAAATCTATAAATTATATGATTGTACCAATGTATAAATATATAAACAATATAGTGACTAATGATTATGAAATAGCATATCATTTAGATGGATTATATTCTTATTATTGCTTAGAATTAAATAATAGTGATACTAATGAGAATTTAGTAAGTATAATGAAGAAGTTCTATTATAGATGGGAATCAAAAGCTAAAAGTGATATTAACGAATATTTCTTGGATATATATTATACGGCTAAAAAATATAGTGAAATAGAAAAAGAATCTATAACAAATGAAGATTTTATAGTTGGTTATATTGAGAATTTACCATATGAAGGAAAAATAAGAAAGAATTTTACAGGACTTACTAATACATATTTAAGTAAATTTGCTGATATGACTGGTGTTACATATAAATATGTTTCATATAAGGATACAAAGGAATTAAATGATGCCCTTGCTAATAAGAAAATAGATTTAGCAATGAATTATTATTCATTAAGTAGTGATAACTATGTAAGCAGTAGAACATTAGGACCAACAGAGTATGTTGTTTTAGCCCATGTTGATAATAACCTTGTAGTAAACTCTTTATATAGTTTAGTAAATATGAATGTATGTATGCTTTCAAATATGAATCTAAAATACAATATGGCTAGTAAAAACCTATTTGAAATAAAAGATTTTGCCACTGTAAAAACAATGGTTAAAAACATTGATAAAGATTCAATAATAATTATAGAAAAAGAAGTTTATGATTATTATAAAGATTCATCATTAAAGAATTATAGTATAAGAGCAATTGAAAGTGTTAAACTTAATAATTCATTTTTACTTAATAAATCTAATACAGCATTTAATAAATTATTTGATTTTTATTTAAGCACATTAAGTTCAAATGAAATGAAAAATGAAAGTGTTGTAGGTGTAATTGAAACTTTAAAGAATAATAGATTATTTAATTTTATAATGAGTAATTTATTATATATTGTAGTTGCTGCACTTATTATAGGATTTATAATTTATACATTAGTTAAGAAATCATTATATACTAAAAAAATTAAAAAAGAAGATAGATTATATTATTTTGATGCAATGACTAATCTAAAAAATAGAAATTATTTAAATGATAATATTGATTTATGGACAAATACAAAAGTATATCCACAAGCAATTATAGTTATTGATATAAATAAATTAAAATTATTAAATGATAGAAAAGGTCATGAAGCTGGTGATAATCAAATAAGAGCTGTAGCTAATGTTCTTATTAAAACTCAAAGAGATAACTCAGAAATAATGAGAACAGATGGTGATGAGTTTATGATATATTTAGTTGGTTATGATGAAAAAAAGATTGGCTCATATATTCATAAATTAAATAGAGAATTATTATCATCATTACCAAGTAAAGATTACGGTGTATCAATTGGTTATAGTATGATTACTAATGAACAAACAACAATTGATGATGCAATAAACGACTCATTAACAATGATTAAAAAATCAAAAGGAAATCAATAATGAAAGATAAATTAAGTAAATTATATGATTTAGTCTTTGGAAAAGAGTTAGGAGTATTACCAGGAAATCTTGCTTATTCATTCTTTTTATCAATAATACCAATATTAACAATAATAGTATTTGTGCTTACATCATTTAATTTACCAATGGACTCTGTTAATAACTTCTTAAGTGATACTTTTCCAAGAAGTGTAGTTGAATTATTACAACCTATATTTACATCAGAATTAACAGTAGATTCATTAATGACAATAGTTTTAGGATTAATAGTTATTATAAATGGATGTAATGCAATTATCTTAGCAAGTAACACAATATATAATGTTGAAAATGCATCATTATTAAGAAGAATAGTTAAATCAATTATTCTTGCAATATGTATAATTTTACTATTTGCATTTATGGTTATAGTTCCATTACTTGGTAAATCAATTTTAACAGTAATAGGAAGTATTACTGATATATTTGCAAAACATGATAAGTTAGTTGGAATATTATATATAATTATACAAGTTCCAGTTTCATTATTAGTTGTATACTTTCTTATTAAAGTTGTGTATACAGTTGCTCCTGACGAAAGAATACCTAGTAAATATACTACGAAAGGAGCGTTATTTACATCAATATCATGGTTAGCGATAACAGGAATCTATTCATATTATATTAATAATATAGCAAGATATGATATTGTATATGGTAACTTAGCAAATATAGTAATGCTATTATTATGGTTTTATATTTTAGCTTATGTATTTGTTATAGGACTATGTTTAAATAAAAATAAAACTGATAAAGGAATTGAACAAACAAACACAATTATACTTGATGAAATAAGAAAAAGAGTTCAAGAAGAAAAAAAGAAAAAATAATGTTAATTCGACATTATTTTCTTTTTTTATATTATAAAATATTTATGGTGAAAGAAAATGAGAGTGAAGATAATAGATGAAGGACATGAAAAAGATTTAGAAAAAAGTGTTAATAACTTTTTAAGTGAAACTGAATATGAAGTAATGGAAATACAATTTAGAACGGCAGTATCAATATTTGGGGAAGAGCAAGTATATTGTTTTTCAGCAATGATAGTGTATCAAGAAAAAAAGAGCTAAGCTCTTTTTAATTTGTTAATTTAAATATAGCAGCACCAACTATAACTCCTATACAAATTGTCATTATAATAATATAAATAATTAAATATTTATTTGTAAATCCAGCATACTTATATTTATTGTTATCATACATACTAAGAACTGGACCTTCTTCTTTTTTTGTTTGATTAAATGTGTTTTCAGCAGGACTCATACCGTATTCGCTCATATACATTTCTTCGTATTTTTTTAATGCTCTTAATTCTTCAAGAGTTAGGTTTTTGCCACTCTTAAAGTTATTACACAATTCTTCATATTTTTCAGGACTTAAAATTATATCATCATTTTCTTTCTCAACTTGAGCAGTTTCCTGTTTAAAATTATTATCTATTCCAGTACTGTTATGTGAAATTATATCAGAAGAAACTATTCCACTGTTTGATTCTGCAACAACAACATCATTAGTATTTTCAAGTACATGAATTGATCCGTCGTTGGAATGTGTAACTTTCCCTTTTTTAGCAAGGTCTACATAATTACTATTACTTCTAACAAAAGAAATCATATCTGTTTCTTGATGAGTTTGAAGTGAAGGATTTTTGTCCTCAGTTGCTACCATATTTTCTTCTGGTGCAACTTTAGTAAGCTCATTAAAGAAATCTTCAGGATTTATTAATTTACCTGGACCAACTTGTTGAATCTTTTCTTTAAATAATTTAGATACATTTTTAGAGTCTTCTGTTTCGACTAAATGAACCACATCATTTTTATCAACATATTTTACATATTGTTTTCCTTTTAAATATACTATATTAATTTGTTCTTTATTTTCAAAATTATCTTGTACTTTTTGAATAGCATCATTATCTTTCTTATCTACTTTATCAGCTTGATTCATTAATTCAATATGTCTTTTAATTGCATCTTTATCAGCTTCCTCAATAAATTCTTGACTTCCAGCTATTGCTAATAAAGTATTAGCATCATTGTTAAGAACAAGTTTATCAAAATCATCTCCAAGTTTTTCTTTTAGTGTTTGAATTAACATAATTTGTTTATCCATATCTTGTGTACTATCAATGGTGAAACCTTTTTCTTGTGCGATAATTCTAGCATAATATTCTACTAAACCATCTTGTAAATAATCACCGTAATTTACTGTTTCAATATTTCCATTAACTTCTAAATCTTTTTTACATCTAACATCTATAACATTATCAAGAAGAGTTCTAAGAACAACACCTCTTAATTTTTCATTGTCTCCATAACATTGTTTAATCATATCTGCATCAACAAAAGATTGGGAATTTAAAAGAATAATTTTATTTTCTGGTAATACTTTTCCGAATTTAGCTATTAAAAGAGTTTTTAAAGCCGATTCAAATTGTTTTACCTTATTTAGTACTTCAGTATTATCCATAAAATTCCTCCTTATTATCCATAATAAGTATATAATATTTTTAGATACTTTACAACTTTTTTTTTAGTTTTCTCTGTGGTATAATATTTTTACATTATTGAAGTGGAGGCGATATTTATGAAAGTTATTTTTATTAAAGATGTTAAAAAACAAGCAAAGAAAGATGAAATCAAAGAAGTAAAAGATGGATATGCTAAGTTTTTAATAACAGAAGGTTTGGCTGTGCCATATACAGAAAAAAGTGCTAGTGTGCTTAAAAGTGAAATAAAAGAAAGACAAGATAATGAACAAGCACTAATTGATGAATGCAATAAGATTAAAAATAAACTTCAAAATAAAGAAATTGAGTTTAAAGTTAAAACAGGAAATAATGGAAAAGTATTTGGAAGTATTACTTCAAAAAATATAAGTGAAGAATTAGAAAAAATGGGATATCAAATTGATAAAAAGAAAGTAATTATCAATAATGATATTAATACTTTAGGTGTACATTCAGTAACAATAGTATTACATAAAGAAGTTTCATTCACAATTAATATTAAATTATCAAGCCTATAGGAGGTATTTATGGCTAAAAACGAACTAAGGAAGACACCACAAAATATTGAAGCAGAAATATCTGTTTTAGGATGCGGTTTTTTAGATAGAGCTGCTCTTGATAAAATAATGGATGAAGTTAGTGAAGAAATGTTTTATGATCCAAAAAATAGAACAATATATAAAACAATGAGAACATTGCATCAAAATAATATACCAATCGATGTAAATACAATATGCAATGAACTCGAAAAAGATAAATTATTATCAGATGTAGGTGGGGTAGAATATATCACCGAGATAATAAATTCAGTACCATCAACAGCTAATTTAAATTATTATATAAAAATTATATTTGAAAAAGCAGTTCTTCGTAATTTAATAGCTAAGGCTGACAGAATACAAGAAGAGTGTTATAATGAAGATGATAGTATAGAGAATATAGTTGAAAGTGCTGAAAGAAATATTCTTGGAGTTTATAATGATAAGCTTGGAAGAGATATGCAAAAAATACAAGATATATTACCAGAAGTACAAAAAAATCTTGAACTTTTAGCAGCAACTAAATCTGACTATACTGGAATTAGAACTGGCTATTATGATTTTGATGAAATGACAAGAGGTCTTCAAAAGAAACAAGTTATTATTATAGCTGGAAGACCAGGTTGTGGAAAAAGTGCTTTCTCCCTTAATGTTGGACTTAATGCAGCAATTAACAATAAAAATTCAGTTGCATTATTCTCATTAGAAATGGGAGCAGACGAAATAGCAAAAAGAATGTTTGGATGTGTTGGAAGAATTGATGGAGATGTTTTAAAAACAGGAAGACTTAAACAAAGCGATAGACAAAAGTTTAATGAAGCAATGAGTGAACTTTCTGATATAAAATTCTTTATTGATGATTCAGGTGGTCTAACAGTAAGTGAAATAAGAAGAAAATGTAGAAAACTTAAAAATTCTGATGCTGGACTAGATCTAATAATAATAGATTACTTACAATTATTATCAAGTTCATCAAAATATGCAGGACAAAGAGTTCAAGAAGTTAGTGAAATAAGCCGTGATATAAAGAAAATGGCGATGGAATTAGATGTACCAATAATAGCTCTTGCACAATTATCAAGAAGTGTTGAGCAAAGAAAAGGTAATGATAACAAACCAAAATTATCAGATTTAAGAGAATCTGGTTCAATAGAACAAGATGCCGATATAGTACTATTCCTTCATAGTGAAGAATATGGTAAATATGATGGCAATCTTAGAAGACCAATTGAATTATTAGTTGCTAAACACAGAGCTGGTTCAACTGGTAGTGTTAATCTAATATTTCAATTAAATACTGGTACATTTGAAAATGCCACTAGAAATAAGGAAGTAGAGAATGAATAATAAAATATCAATATCTGAAATTATATTTGGATTATTAGTGTCAGTATTAGTAATATATATGACACTTACTTTTGAACCTAAAAAAGAACAGGTAAATGAATTTTATCAAGTATATTTAGGTAGTCAAAAAATAGGACTTATACAATCCAAAGAAGAACTTTATGATTTGATTGATAAAGAACAAGAGGGAATTAAAAGGAAATATAATGTTGATAAAGTATACCCACCAGAAGGGTTAGAGGTACAAAAAATATTAACATATAAAACTAATTTAAAAACTGCTGAACAAATATATGATGAAATAAATGATATAGATCCTTTTACAATTGAAGGATATGAGGTTACAGTAAAAAAAGAAAAAAACAAAATAAAATTTTATATTCTACATAAAGAAGATCTAGATGAAGCTGTTAAAAATACAGTATTATCATTTGTAAAAGAAGAAGAATATGAAAATTATTTAAACAATGTTGAAAAAGATTCTGGTGAAGAAGGTAGAAGTATAACTGATATTTACTTTGAAAGTGATATGAGTATCAAAAAGACTTATATATCAACAGAAGAAGAAATAATAACAGATAAGGATACTTTAAAAATGTATTTCTTATTTGGAACTACTAATCTTACAGGGACATATAAGGTTAGAGCAGATGACACAATTGAATCAATTGCATATAATAATAAGCTTGGTGTAGAAGACTTTTTAGTAGCAAACCCAGATATAAAAGGTGAAAATGCATTACTTGCGGTTGGTCAAGAGGTTACAGTAGCAGCCATTCAACCTGTATCAAATATAATAGTTGAGTCATTCGATACTAAAATGCAAACAGTAGAATATGATACAGATATAGAATATGATAGTAATTTATCAGCAGATGAAAGTTATGTAAAACAACAAGGATCAAATGGTCTTTCAAAAGTAATTTATGCTACAAAAGAATCAAATGGAGTTATCCTTGATACACAATTTGTTAGTGAAGATGTTATAACAGAACCAACTAAGAAAATAGTAGTTGCAGGAGCAAAAGGTGTATACTATGTTGGTAATACAACATATTGGGTATGGCCAACAAGTAAACCATATAGAATTAGTTCATGTTATTCATATAGAAATCACCCAATAAGAGGACAATATCATTTCCATGCTGCACTTGATATAACTGGTACTAAGAGTAAAAATATCTATGCAATACAAAGTGGAACAGTAATATCAGCATTTAATGATAATGGATATCATCAAGGAGCTGGAAATAATATTAAAATTAAACATGATGAAACATATACATCACAATATATGCATTTAGCAAAAACACTTGTTAAAGTAGGGGATCATGTAGAAAAAGGACAATTAATTGGTATAATGGGTAGAACAGGCTCAGCAACTGGAGTACACTTAGACTTTAGAGTTTTCAGAAATGATAAAAATATAAATCCTTTTGCATTATATTATAAAACTGCATATCCTTGTTATGGTAAATAATATGATAAAAATAATATGTGTAGGCAAAATAAAAGAAAAATATCTTAATGATTTAATAAATGATTATATGACTAGAATAAATAAATATCATAAAATATCAGTTATAGAATTAAAAGATTCAAATATAAATGATGAAAGTAATGAAATATTAAATCATTTAAGTAAAAGTGATTATAATATATGTATGGCAATCGAAGGAACTAAAACTTCATCAATAGAATTATCAAAAATAATAAATAATGCATTTATAAATAGTTATAAAAGTATTGTATTTATTATAGGAGGTTCAGATGGAATAAATGATTCAGTGAAAAAAGAATGTAATTTATTATTATCATTTTCAGATTTAACATTTCCTCATGGACTATTTAGAGGAATATTATTAGAACAAATATATAGAAGTTTTAAAATATTGAATAATGAAACTTATCATAAATAAAAAATAAATAAAATATTATTAGTATGTGGACAATATTAATAATATTTTTATTTGCATTATCAATATATTTATCAATTAAAATTAAATTTAAAAATTATAACATCAAAATAAAAGAATTAATGAAGAGTGATAAGACTTCATTATATTTAACATTAGGTACTAAAATAGGAGTAGGTTCAATTATTGGAACAACCTCTTCAATCATAATAGGTGGTTTTTCATCAGTAATTTGGATATTAGTTTTCTCATTTGTAACAACATCAATAATATATTATGAATCATATTTAGGTAGAAAAAATAGAGTAAAATTAAAAGATGATTATATAGGTGGTCCAAATTTTATTATTAAAAACAAATTAATAAGTTTTTTCTCATTTATACTTTTACTTATAATATATTCATTTCTATTTCAAATGATACAGATGAACACTATAAGTAATATGATATTATTAAATGTAAATATAAGTAAAAAATTGATCATAATAATATTTATGATTATACTTTTGGTTACAATTAATTTAAAAGTTAAAGATATACTTAGTATAATGAATAAAATAGTACCAGTAATGTGTTTAATATTTATAATGGTATGTCTTTATGGAATAGTTATAAACTATGATACTTTAATTTTATCATCCAAAGTGTATTTAAAAGATATATTTAAATTAAAATCATTATTATGTGGAATGATAATAGGCATAAAAAGAAGTATATTTATGAATGAACTATTAATTGGAACAACATCACTTAGTTCAGCTATTGATAAAAATGATATAAATATAAGTATAAGATATCAAATATTTTCTGTATTATTTATAACTATAGTGATGACATTACTTATAAGTTCACTAATCTTAATTTATATTTATAATAATCCTATAACAAATGATTATAATGTTTTAATAAATAATATTTTTATAAATATGTATGGAAGCATTGGTTCATTATTTTTAATAATAATACTTATTCTATTTGGATTTACAACAATATTAAGTGGATTCTATATTGGAAAAACTAATATTGAATACTATACTAAATCTAAATATATTCTTAATATTTTTAAATTAACATTTATAACAATAACATTATCTGGAATAATAGTTAATAACTTCTTTATCTGGAATTATTTGGATACTTTAATATTTATTATGATAATTATTAATTCTTATAGTATAATTAAATCATTAGGAAGTGATTAATGTGATAGGTAATGATTGGGATGTTGTATTAAAAAGTGTATGGGATAGTCCAGGATTTCATAAGTTTATGGAAACTGTAAAAGAAGAGTATAAAACACATACTTGTTATCCAGAATATAACAACATATTTAATGCATTAAGGTTAACACCATATAGTAATGTTAAAATAGTTATATTAGGTCAGGATCCTTATCACGGAGAAGGTGAAGCACACGGTTTATCATTTAGTGTACAAGAAGGTGTAAAGTTACCACCAAGTTTACAAAATATATTTAAAGAACTTTACGATGACTTAGGTATTAAAAATGGAAGTAGAAAAAAGTATAAGACAACACTGTGAAAAAAACTTGGCAAAATAT
>CAKOKV010000020.1 GCA_934095805.1 uncultured Bacilli bacterium
GGCAGGGGTAGAAGGACTCGAACCCTCCCCAACGGTTTTGGAGACCGGCATGCTACCACTGACACCATACCCCTAGATGCCTGCCTTGAATCAAAGCAATTTAATTATACAATATCATAGATAATAAATCAACTTTTTATTAACATTTTTATTTATTTGTATAAAATATAATAGGTGATTTTATGCTTGTAAAATATAATAATAAAGAACTTGATTTATGTGCAAGACTGATGAGAGCTGAAGCTCTTGCTGAGGGAGATCTTGCTATGCTTATGGTTGGAAATGTAATTGTTAATAGAGCTATTGCTAATTGTTTAGATTTTAAAAATATAAGAAGTATAAGCGATGTAGTCTATCAAAAGCCTGGAGGATTTGTTGGCACAAATAGTCAACTATTTAATAGTGGTGGTGCTACTACTAAAGAAAAAGAACTTGCTAAGAGAGTTTTAAAAGGAGAATATTATTATCCGGCAACTAATGCCCTATGGTATTATGGTCCTAAAAAAGGTGAAGAATGTAAAGGCACTTGGTTTGGTCAAAGAAATACAGGGAGATATAAAAGTCATTGCTTTTATGCTCCTGATCCAGGTGTATGTAATGAATTATATTAAAAATCTTACAAATAAAAACATGTCTATGACATGCTTTTTTGTTGTTAAGTTGTTGGTAATAATAATTTTTGACCTACTTTTAACATTGTTGTATTTAAATTATTAATTGTTTTTAATTTATTAACGGTTGTATTATACTTGTTAGCTATTTTCCAAAGTGAATCTCCTTCTTTAACTGTATATGTGTTGTAATTTGTTGAACCAGGTATTTTTAAAACTTGGCCAATTTGTATAGTATTTGTTGATAGATTGTTTAATTTTTTAATATCACTTACTGTTACATCATATTTATTAGCTATAGAGTTTAAATTATCACCTTTTTGCACAACATAGTTTATTTCTCCAGTTGAAGCTGATGGAATTTCTAATACTTGACCTATTTTTAAAATATTTGATGTTAAATTATTTTTTTCTTTTATTTCATTAATAGTTACATTAAACTTTTCAGCAATGTCGTATAAAGTGTCACCTTTCTTAACTGTATAAATATTATTGTTTTTTACACCTTCATTATCATTTTTAGGTATAAATAATTGTTGATTTATTGTTAATTTATCCGATTTTAAATTATTTATTGATTTTAATGTATCGATTGTAGTGTTATATTTTTTTGCTAAGTCCCATAAGTTATCACCATTTTTCACTTTGTAAATTAAATATTCATCTGGAGCTTTTTCATCATTTTTCGCTATTTTTAATGTTTGACCTATTTTTAATGTATTTGATGTTAATTTATTTAATTCTTTTAATTCACTTACTGTCATTCCATATTTGTGAGCTATGTCCCATAGATTATCACCTTTTTTAACGGTGTAATATCCTTCACCAGCTGGTGCTTTGTATGGAATATTTTTATAATCTAGTACTGCTCTTACAACAGCCTCTGCATATTTTTCATAGTTGTTTTTTATTTGATCAACATCATCTTTTGGACTATCAATAAATCCATACTCTACAGTTACTGTTTCATTGTTTGGTGTGTCTCTTTGCATAAAGTAATAATCTTTTATTGGGTTACTTGGAAGTCTTTGCTGATAGTATTTTCTTATGTTCTGACCTTCTTTTTCTAACTCGTTTAGTATTTTTTTAGAAAGTGTGCTGTTGTTGCGGAGAGCATAGATTACTTCAGCACCGTCGCCACCCCCTGCATTCAAGTGATTAGAAATAACCACCACATCTTTTCCATCTCCAAAAAAACTTTTAACCTTATTTGTTCTTTCTCTAGGAGACAATGTTACATCTGTATCTCTAGTCATTTTTACAGGTACTCCAAGTTCTTTAAATCTATCATACATATATTTACTAATTAACAATGTATAATCTTTTTCTTTTAAATTATTAGAAACAGCTCCAGGATCAGTTCCCCCGTGTCCTGGATCAATAACAATTCCTTTTAAAGCCATAAAATCACCTAATCTATTGTATGAGATTATTATGTTTTTGCTATTATTTTATTGCATTTTAAAACCTTCAATCACTTGAAGGTTTATTATATTTATTCAGTTAATCTACTTTTGTTTACAAGTCTTAATCTTGTTCCATCTAGCTCTTCTGTAAATTGTGGTGATATATATCTTACTGGTTCACCCTTTCCCATATCAGAATTTAGTGTTATTTCAAATCCATCTTTAGGATTTTCAATATTTCCACCTATACATCCAGTAGTAGTATCAAGTATGCTATATGTTCCATCTTCTCTTTCAAATATTGGAAAGCAATGATGTTCTTTTTGGTCTCCTATAAATACACCTGATGTTATTATGAATGAATTAATTCCAGCAAAAGATAATAAACTACCTACAGCTGCATTCTTTTCAACACACATAGCATAATCTCCAATGTTTTTGAACATTTCCTGAGGTTGTAAATAGTCATCTTCAAGTTCAACATAATCAGGGCTTGATAATACATAGTCAGTTCTTACAGATGAAATCATTGATCTCATTGGACGATATAATCCTCTTTGTTCCAATTTTTGTTCATATTCTCTTAACTTATTTTCTAGAGCTATATACTTTTCATCACTTGGGTCTGCTTTATAATATTCTAAAATTGTTGAAAAGACTAAGAAAGCTATAGTTGTATTATTACAAAAATCATTTCCTGCTTTTTTATATTCTCTTGCTTTCCTAATAAAAATCTTATAAAATTCTTTATCATCTGGTACATAAAATGGCTTTGGCAACCAACCTCCAAATGGTATTGGACAATTATTAACCATTCCAAAGTGCATTGTAATATTTGAGTTAGTACTACTAACATACATTTTTTCTTGCCATAAACAATCTTTAAGTCTTGTGTAATATATTTCATCATCTGTTAAATCAGAATCTAATAATTCATCAAAACCTTTTACTCCATTTAATATATTATTCATTTTCTCCCCCTTTTGAAAATAAAATATTTTCCATCACTTTTTCGGCTCATATTATATCATATTTGCTTTGAAATGTCTATCCTTTCTTACAATAACAAATAAAAAAATATATTCATCAATATATTTTTTATCGTTTTAGACTAAATATTTATTTAATTTCTCTTCCACCCCACTCAACTATTGTATATCCTTTTCTTGTTACTTTTTCTAATTTCTGTTCTTTTACATTAATATATTTATTGAGTGGCTTAAAATCCATTATTACTCTTATTAAAGTATCTGGAGTTTCACTAACTTCAAGAGGCATATAACTATTTACTTCGTCTGTATTTCTAAATCTAATAAAATTATAATTATTATTTTCAAGTTTATCTATCCAATAAATAATAAATTCATTAATTTCTCTTTCATTTAGTCCAAGATATGCCAACTTTTCTTCTAAGAATTTAACTGTATCTTCTCCTTTTACAACAAACCCTTCGTTCATATTAATTTTTGTATTGTCTATAGCTTCCCAATATAGTGCATAATAATTCTTATTAGTCTTGTAATCATATATATTTCCTGACTTATCAACTCTAATATTCCATTCATTATTATACTTTGGATAAGTATGTGTTAACAATTTGTCATTCTTTAATTTAATAGTGATATCCATTTCCTTTTCTGGATAAATATAAATAATTGGTTTATATACAATATCTTAATTACATTCTTTAGTTTCTGTCACTCTATATAATACTTTTACGGAATCCATGTTTATATCATCTTTTGAAACAGGTATTGTTATAACTTTATTATATGGTGCACAAACTCCACATCCATAAGTCATATCAAAATATAAATTCAAGTTATTATTTGAATCATATTTTTGATATTTATATTCTATTGATTCATGACAATCATCAAAATTATTTATTGTAAGTAATATATAATTTTTATCTTCAAAGTCTGATACTTTTAAATTTTTAATCATATGTTCTTCTTCAAAATTTAAATATTCATTATAATTTGTTATTAAATTAAGTTTATATTCTGAATCAAATATTTCATATTTATTAACTACTGGATTATCATTGTTATTATTTCTATTCATAAAATAAAATATAACTCCGACTAATGCTACTGCTATTATAATTATTACAATTATACTTATACTTTTATTCTCATCTTTATTAGTTTTATTTTTCATATCCTACCTCTTATCTAAATTTTATCATACTACAAATAAAAAGACACTAATTCTTATAAAAATTAATTTCAAATTTATTACTTTTATGCTATAACTCTTTTCTTTTTAGTAACTATATTGTTTATTATGATGAATAATATAGTAAATGCTAGTATTATAGCTGTATTTATAAATACTGTGTGAAGTGTACTTGTGTTAATAACTTCTATTGTTTTTATTATTTCATTACTACTTATAAAATAATATGTTGGTAAAATGTGAGCAATTTTTATTACTGAACTTGGTAGCCATTCAAGAGGTATAAAAGCTCCACATAGAAATGCTGAACCTAATGCTACTACATTTACTATTCCACTTACTGCTACTTTACTACTTACTAATGAACTTATAAGTAATGATAATGTTAAACAACTCATTGTAAATACAAATTCATTTCCAATAAATAGTAAACCCCTTATTGAGAAAATCTCACTTCCCAATATTATAAATCCAAGTAATGTATATAAACCCCATACAACTATCGCATAAATGGAACTAGATAATAGCAAAAGTCTATTATGTTTTTTATAATTCATACTGCTTATTATTATTCTTTTGTTAACAGATTGTTCATGAAAACTTGTAATTACTAAACAAATAATATATATGGTAACTGCCATAATACTATAACTAGCGAAATTAAAATATCTAGTTATACTTGTTAATTTATCTGTATTTAATTTTGATACTATTTCAACATTAGTTTTATTCTTTAAACTTTCATTTATATTGTTAATAAGTTCATTTTCATTTATATTTGTTTTTAAATATATGTTTTGTGTCTCAATGTATCTACTAAGCATCATTTCTGTTAAAGCTGCATCATAAGTATCAACTTTTTTTATTTCAAGTTCTACGGTTTTACCATTTAATGTATCTGCCCTATAATTCTTAGGTATATAAATTATATAACTAATATCTCTATAAAATAATGCATCATCTCTTGCTGATTCATCATCTTTAATATCAATCACATTTGAATTATCAGTTAAATAATCTACTAAATTTTTAGTTATGCCTTCATACTTATCGTTATTCACTATTAATATGTCAGGTTTTGATGATGAAAACTCTATTCCTGTATCATTAGCTGTAGTATTTAGTCCTCCAAATACTATTAACATAACTGTATATAATATAATTGTTCCTTTATACTTTTTAATTATTTTCCAAAATGTATTAAATACTGTCATATTTTTGTCTCCTTAATCCACTATAAGAAATTAATATCATTAGTATAGAAAATATAACTAGGCTTGTTATATTAAAATAATATCTATTAAATGTATCATAGTAATATAATGAATAAAAACCATCTGTTATCATATTAGCTGGATTAATTATATTTAGTATTTTAACATTTTTATCTATAATATATTTCATAGTTATACCCATCATTCCTGATAAGAAACACATAATCATAGTTATTGCTACTAAAATACCTGTTTTAGCATTTTCGTTTGTTTTAATTATTGTTGATACAGAAACTCCAAGAGATAAACCAGCAAGTGAACCAGTTAGCATTAATAATATAACTTTTCCAATATGATTTCCATAATCTACTTTTAATACAAATATTGTATATAAGAATAATATAGCTATTCCAATTATTTGTACGATATAACTAGCAATTAAACTACTAGTTATTAAAGAACTTTTATGTACTCCTGATATTGATACTCTTTTACCTACTGAATTCATATTTGGTAAAATATAGTTAATTATATACATTGATAACATTGATCCATATAAACAAGCCATTGCAATAAGAGTATAATATTCAATCATTGTATAACTAAGATTACTTCTTGATTTATCAATGAATTTAGCTTTTGAATTATTCATAATACCATTTGCTAAGTTTACTATTTCTGTATAATCAACTTCATAATTATTGTTTTCTAATTCTTTTGTTATTATATTTGTTAATATAGTTTTCTTACTTTGTACTTCATCTATTACATATTTTGTAACTGTTTCATTAATACCATTTTTATTGATACTCATATCAATATTATTATCTTTAAATAAAATATAAGCAGTTATTTTTTCTTCTTCAAGTAATTTTTTAGATTCTTCTATTGTTGTATATTTTATATCAAACATATAGTTTTCACTATTTTTATCACTTAATTCTTTAAATGTATTTTTAAATACTATATCATTATTAAATTCTTCATTATTTATTACTGCTATATTGATAATATCTAATTTTTCACTATTTTCTATATCTGAAAAAGCCATTTTAAAGAAAGTTCCTAATATTATTGGAAAGGCAAAAGTCCAAAATATCAGTGCTTTACTTCTAAATAATGTTTTAAGTGAATATTTTAAATTATGTAAGAACATTAATCTCTTAAGTCCTTTCCAGTTAATTCTAAAAATACATCATTTAAAGTTGGTCTTTCAGAGTATATTTTATTATACTTTATTTTATTATCTTTTAGATAATCCATAAGATCACTAATATTATTTTTGCCTTTTTTATATGTAATAACTAAAATATTTCTATTATAAGATACAGTATCAACTGTTTTAAATTCTTTTATTTCATTTATATTCTTTTCACTTAATTCATCAACTTCAACTGTTATTTTTTCTTCAATTTTAGTCATTTCTTTAAGTTCTTCTTTTGTTCCTTCTGCGATAATTTTTCCTTTATCAAGTATTATAATTCTATCACATAAGATTTCAGCTTCTTCCATATAGTGAGTTGTATAAACAATAGTAGCTCCATTATCTCTTAATTTTTTTATACCATCTAGTATACTGTTTCTACTTTGAGGGTCAACAGCAACAGTTGGCTCATCTAAGAAAATAATTTTTGGTTTATGTGCTATTCCACAAGCTATATTAAGTCTTCTTAAAAGTCCTCCTGATAATTGTTTAGGATAAAACTTTTTATAATTTGCGAGTCCTACTAATTCAATAGCGGCTTCAACATATTTTTTTCTCTTAATTTTATCTGTTATATATAATCCACAAAAATAATCTATATTTTCATATACTGTTAGTTCATTAAATACTGCTACTTCTTGAAATATTACTCCTATATCTTTTTTAATATCATAAGAATCTGGTTTCATTTCTTTACCGAATATTTTTATACTACCTTTTTGATAATTAAGTAATGATAATATTGAATTTATTGTTGTTGATTTACCACTACCATTAGGTCCTAAAAGTCCTAATATTTCACCTTTGTAAACTGTAAATGATAAATTGTCTACTGCTGTTAATGTTTTATATGATTTAGTTAAATTATTTACTTCAATTACTTTTTCCATAATATCCTTCCTATTTCTTCTTAGGTATAAATGATCCGATAGTTTCATCTATAAGCATATCAAAACTTATTCCATAACCTAAATTAATATCTAACATAGTTGCAAATGATACTCCAAAACACATACCGACCATCATTCCCTCTTCAATACTATTATTTTTCTTTTTTGAATTTTTACATAATATAACAATACAAATTCCTATAACTACAAATGGCAATACTGCTAAAATAAAATCTCTCATTATTTAATTTCAACTCCTCCAAAAATACAATTACAATTTACATATATTGTATATTTACTGTCTTCTTTTTTATTAACTTTTTTATTTTCAGAACCTCCGAAAATTGAAGTTGATTTAATTACTACTTTAATATCATCTGGTACGATAATATCAATACCACCAAATATTGCTGTTGAGTTAATAACTATATCATTTTTAATTTTAATGTTTCTTAAATCACAATCTATAGCTCCAAATATTGCTGTTAATGTTGTGCCTTTAAATTCATCTTTATCTGCTGTAACTTTTTGTCCACTAAATAATGCTAAATGATCATTTTCTTTATTTGTAACTACTTTATCAGTAATTTTCTTTTTAAATATTAATGAAAGTCCTATTATAATTAAAGTTATTGGTAATAATAATTGCCAAAATAATTTATAGCTTAAAATACCTCTTGAACATAATAACAATAGTACACCTACTGTTAATGAAACAAATGATCCAGCTTTATCTTCTTCTTTAATTATTCCAATTATACTTGGAACTATAATAAATAGTGTCCACCATCCTTTAAAGAACACATCAATGTTTGTGATCCCACTCAAATTTAATATTAATATTACTCCTACTAATAAAAGAGCAACTCCCCATATAATATCTGTTTTTTTATTATTCATTTATATTTCCTTCTTTCTTTTCTAATTCAATTAATGCTGTAAATTCTTCTGTTAATAAATCGTTAATTTGTTTTTGAGTAAGTATCATAACATTTGTTGCTATAAGTGATGCAAGTCCATGAGTAAATATCCACATTTTATAGTGAAATGGTTTAATTTCATTTTCTTTAACTTTACCACTTATTTTTATGTATTCTGATATCCTTTTGAAATTTTCATCATCATCTGGCATATATTTGTCATTTGTCATAAATAAAATTTTAAATAGTTCTTTTTCCTTGCAGGCAAATTCAATATAATTTATACCTGTTTTTTTATATTCAGGTATATTTTCATCTCTTTTTGTAAAAATGTAATCATAAAAATATTTCCATATTCTTTTAATAAGTTCATTATTCATTTCCTCTACATTTTTAAATTGATAGTATATTGGTCTTATAGAACAATTTAATCTTTTTGCTATTTCTCTATTGCTTACTTTATCAAGTCCAGATGTTCTAGCTATTTCAAATGCAGTGTCAAGAATCATATCTTTACTTATTTTTGTAACTGTTGGTATAGTTATCACTTCTTTCTATATCTTCTGATATTGTATCACATAGTACAATATTATTTCAATAAAAAAGCACTATTTCTAGTGCTAAATTTTTAATACGGTTTCATCTAATATTGAATAAAGATATGTGTTAACTTTTTTATTTGTTAAATTTTCTATATACTCTTTATAACCATTTAATTGTTTTTTATAATTTTCGTCTGTTATACCCTTTAATTTATAATCTATTATATCTATATGATCACTATATTCTATCATTAAATCTATAATACCATGATATTCATTGTTATCTTTTGTATATATAAATTCATATTCTTTATAAATATTAGCTTTTTCTATATTTTTAAGTAAATCATTCTTTAAGAATTTATTTATTTTAGATTTTATAAATTCAGCATCAATAATACTTAAATCAATATTTTTAAAATCTAATAGTTCTAACATTTCATGTACCTTAGTACCAAACTTCATTAATTTATTTTCTTCTTTTGTTATTAATTTATTTGTTTCTTTTGAGAAATGTTTTTCCTCAACCACTTCATTTTCAATATTTATTTCTTCTACTACTATATTATCTTTTAAGTTATTTAGTGTTTCTTGTTTTATCTTTTTAGGATATAAATAATTCTTTGTTAGATTTAGTTTATCAATATTAATTTGTTCAAAATATTTCATTAAATAGTTTTTAACTGCATAAATAAAACTTGATAATTTATTAAATGATAATCTTCTTATTTCTTCAATAACACCATCTTCATTTTTTTCTAATGTTCTTGTTTCTTTATTTGGAATAACTATTATCATTTGTTCTCTTGCTCTTGTAAGGGCTACATAAAATAATCTTATTTTTTCACTTATTTCTTCTTTATTGAAATCATATTTATATAATTCTTTTAGTAAACTATTATCTACATCTTCTAAATTAGATGGTACGATTAACCCATATTTTTTATCCACAATAAATTTATCTTTTAATTCACTAGTATTAAACTCGTGATCCAAATCTGCAAAATAACATATTGGATATTCAAGTCCTTTTGATTTATGTATTGTTAATATTTTTACTGAATTACCCTCTTTTGTATAAGTTGCATATTTTATATCTTCATCATTTTCAATAATATCTGATAAATAATCTCTGAAGTCCATTATTGAAAGTCCTAAATTTCCAAGTGAACTTGATAGAGAATTTATTGTTTTAAGTCTTACATTTACTTCTTCATAGTCTCCTACTTTATTTAATTTATTATAGAAATCTGTTATATCTAATATTTCATTAAATAATGAACTACTTGTATATGAATTTAGTTTATCTGATAATTTACTTAAATCACTATATATTGTTGTTTCTGTTATTTTATTATTTGTTA
>CAKOKV010000021.1 GCA_934095805.1 uncultured Bacilli bacterium
AAGTACTTCAAGTAGTAATTAGTAAATTAAACATTGAATTTATAAATTCAATGTTTTTTTATGTGTTTTTTGTGATAAAATTATTTAAGGTGAAGAGTATGAAAAATAAGATTATGTATATTTTTATATCTATTATTACTATTGTTATTCTATTCTTTGGAGTTAAATATTTATTTATTACTAGAATTAATATAGATGATATTACAATCGAAATAAATAATAATTATGATTTTGATTCTAAAAAAGGTAAATTAAGAGGTAAAGATATAGAACTCACTAATACTTCTAATGTTAATTCTAATAAACTTGGAGATTATGAAGTAATTTTTGAAAGTCATGAAAAATATGCAATTAACTCTAAGAAAAAAGTTAAAGTTCATGTTGTTGATGATGAAAAACCTATTATTACTCTTAAAGGTGAAAATGAAATAATTATTAACTACAAAGAAGAATATAAAGAAGCTGGTTATACTGCTACTGATAATTATGATGGTGATATTACTGATAAAGTAACCATTCAAAATAATGTAGATAATACTAAACTTGGTAACTATGAAGTGATTTATAAAGTTATAGATAGTAGTAATAATGAAACTACTATTAAAAGAAATGTTATCGTTAAGGATACTGAAAAGCCTATTATAAAATTAAATAGAAATATTAATAGTTATGTAATACTTAATAAAAATATTAATTTAAATGATTTTACCGCTAATGATAATTATGATGGCGATATTACTGATAAAGTTACAGTTGAAGGGACTGTTAATACTAAAAAAATTGGTTTATATAAAATATTATATAAAGTTAAAGATAGTAGTGGTAATGAAACTATTCTTGAAACAACTGTTAATGTACAAAAGAAAAATACTAAAGGTATTCCTGTTATGATGTATCATTGGTTTTATGATGATACTAAAGGTGAAGATGTATCTAAGAAACCTAATAATCATAATTATATTTCTAAAACTAATTTTGAAAAACAAATTAAATATTTAGTTGATAATAATTATTATTTTGCAACATGGGAAGAACTAAATGATTACATCGATAAAAAGATAGATTTACCTGAAAAATCTATTATACTTACTGATGATGATGGTAGAGTTTCTTTTTATGAAATAGCTTACCCTATTACTCTTAAATATAAAGTACCTATAACATCTTTTGTAATTACTAATAAAGAACCATGGAAAAAATATATGAATAAAGATTATCTACTTATGGAATCTCATACAGATAGTCTGCATGTTAGAAGTTGTACTAAATCAAAATGGGATGGTAAAGCAATGTGCGAAACATATAAAAGTATATATAATGATTTAGTTACATCTAAAAATAAACTTAATAATAATACTACTGTGTTTGCCTATCCATTCGGACATTATAGTGATGACTTTATTAAAGCACTTAAAGATTCTGGATTTAAAATGGCATTTACTATAAATTCTGGAAAAGTTAAAAAAGGAGCAAACAAATATAAACTTCCAAGAGTTAGAGTTAGTAAAGGAACTACCCTAAATCAATTTATTAATAGTATAAAATAGGAATTACATTATTGTAATTCCTTTAATTTTGAATTAATTTCTTCGTAACTATATCCTTTTCTAAGTAATGAAGATATTATTTTATTTCTATCATTTTTAAACTTCTTTTTAGCTTTTTCTATTTCTTTATCAATCGCATTAGAACTATATTCTATATTCATAAGTAAATTATCTATCATATATTTATCATAACCCATATTATATAAATCTAATTTTAGCTTATTAATAAACATAGTATAACTTTTATTTTTCATAAGAGATTTCTTTTTATTTATTATTTTATTTAATTTAGATTTCCATATATCACTACTAAAAGTATTTAAATAATTATCTATATCATTTTCACTAAAATCAAAGTCTAATAAAGCTTTTCTTATTTTAAATGGTCCATCTAATGTTAAATTAACTTTATCATTTATAAATGCTTCTATATATCTTTTTTCATTAAGTAAATTCAGTTTATTTAATTTATCGACTGCATAATTAATATGAGATTCATTAAATTCTTTTTTTCTTAAATAATCTATTATTTCTTTTTTATTTCTCATTTTAACTTCTATATAACTTACTGATGTTTCAAATGCATCTTCATATTTATTTTCTTCTATTATTTTATCTATTAAATCTAGATCAACTTCTTTTCTGATTAATAAATCATATTTAAGAATAACATCTTCATATAATGTTAAATCTGTATTATCAAATATTATTTTATATTTGTTTTTACCTACTTTTTTAAATTTATTTATTTTCATAATGACCTCTTTCATAAAATTATAACATAATAAAAAACACTTTTTAAGTGTTTCTTAATCATTACTATAATTTGTAAAGTATCTTTGAATTAATACTACTGGTGTTCCTTTGTCTCCGCTTCCGCTTGTTAAATCGCAAAGACTTCCGAGCAAATCTGTATAGCGTCTTGGTGTAGTTCCTTGTGTAGCCATTGTTCCTTTTAATTCTTTATCTTTTTCTTTTATAGCTTCTTTCATAGCTTCATTTAATTCTTCGCCTTGTAAGTCTTTGAATTTATTTTCACTAAAATATTTAAGTTTTATTTCATTTGGACTTCCTTCTAAACCTTTTGTATAAGCTGGACTTACTACTGGATCTGCTAGTTCCCAAATTTTACCAACTGGATCTTTAAATGCTCCATCTCCATAAACCATTACTTCAATATTTTTTCCAGTTTTTTCTTTCATAAGTTCTTGAACTTTTAAAACTAATTTATCACCTGTTCTTGGAAATAATTTTACTCTTTCTTCTGTTGAACGATTACTTCCTAAAAGTCCATAAGGTGAATATCCACTACCATCAACTGATTCATTTAATATATCACTTAACATTATTACTTTTGCTGATGAATCCTTATCTTCTATTTTCTTTTTAGTATCAAATCTTGTATGAATATCACTAACTATTACATCTTTAGTATATTTTAATATATCTTCTGGTCTATTTGAAAATACCATTTCAAATTCACAGCCTTCTTTTAATACTAAATCTCTATAAACTTCATACATATTAACACCAGTAAATATGTGCTTAAAACTAATAAATTTTTCTTTATATTCTTCTTCTGTTATTAAATCACTTGATGGATTTATATTATATTTAATTAAATCATCTTTATAAAGTATATCATTACCTACTTCATCACTTGGATAACTAGATAATAATGTTATTTTCTTTGTACTTTTAGCAATAGCTGATAAAAGAACAGCAAATCTATTACGACTTAGTATTGGAAATACTACTCCAATATGTTCACTATTATTAAGTTTATTTTTTATATCTTTTGTGATTTGATCTAGTGTTGCAAAGTTTCCTTCACTAATTCCAACTACTGCTTCTGTAATAGCTATAACATCTCTATCTTCAAATTCAAAGTTTTCACTTTTACTTGCTTTGATAACAGAATCTACTACTAGTGAAGCAAGATCACACCCTTCTTTAATAATAGGAGTTCTTATACCTCTTACTATTGTTCCTACATCTCTCATAAATCACTCTCCTATTATAGTTTAGCATTATATATATAAAATTTAAATATTATTAAACATTTTATTTACAAAAAAATAGTGTTTGAACACTATTTTAAAAATCTAAATCCACCTACTATACTTGTATTTTTACTTTTTCCGTTAAATGTATTTATCATTCCAACTACTGTAATTGCTATAACTATGCAATAAAGTGCATAACTTACAAAGTCTACCCATCCTGGTGTTGTACTACTATATCTATATGTTGTAGTAAATAATGATCTAAATACTTTATTTACAAAGAACACTATTGCCCATGCTAGTGTTATGTTTAGTCCTTGATTTATATGAAAGTATAAAAATCTTGATTTTTTATATTTACCAGTTAATAATGGTAACAAGAATAAAAATGGAATATAACACATAGTAGCAAGCACTCTAAATGGAACAACTTCTTCTTTTGTAAATGTGTTTGTATAATCTTTTGTATTTACTACTCCTTCAATGAATTTTATTGTTTTATCACTAAAATCCTCTGATTTTGATTTTCCAGTTCCTAAATCAACCATTTCTATGTTACTTTGATTTAATGGAGCTTGTCCTTGATTTTGGACTGGCATTTGATTTGGAACTACTTGTCCTTGTGTAACTGTTTGACTTATTTGTCTTATATCATTTGGAACTTGTTCTTTTACATTCATTTGAGGATTTTGATTCATATTTTGATTTGGTTGTGGCATATTATTTTGATACATTTGATTTTGATTATTCATAGAATTTATATTATTTTGATTATCATTCATTGTTTACCCTCCAACTATAATTTGATTATATCATAATTTTTATAATAAATACTATGCTATTTAGAATATTTTATGATATAATTGGTTAGTAATGCAAGTATGGCGGAATTGGTAGACGCAGCAGACTCAAAATCTGCCGGTAGCAATACCTTGTGGGTTCGACTCCCATTTCTTGCACCACTTTAGTTCATAAAAGCCCAAAATCAGGGCTTTTTTATATATTTTTTTCTTTTAAAATTTAGTTTAATTTTTATTGTATGTAATTATTCTTTTTGCTATAATATTTTTAAAGGAATAAAAAGTAAATAACATTTATGGAGGTATTTTGAAATGAAAAAAATGAATATTAGAATTGGTATATTACCAAATCAGTTTTTGAATGAAGATGGAACTTTTAATCAAGAAGATGCTATCATACATTCTGGTAGAATTGCTGGAATTTGCTATGACAAAGAAGGATTTGATCACCTACTTACAGAAGATATAGAAAAAACAGCCAGAAGAGTTAGAATGACACTTGGAAACGGACATCATAGTGTTTATGATCATGTAGCTATTAGTTTTGATTTAAAAAATGTTCCTAAGATTTTAGCTATGGTTATTAATAATGAACATCAATATACTACTAGTGAAAAATCTGCTAGATATACACCAGTGGTTAGAGGAAAAAATTCTATCATTACTGAAAGTGAAGAAATTCTTTATAATAAATGGTTAGAAATCTTTAAGATTAAAATTGCTGATAAATATGGAGATGTATTTAATAAATCAAAAATAGAAAAACTTGCTCAAGAGAATGCTAGATATATGGTTACTGTTTTTATGCCAACTGAACTTATTTATACTACTTCATTAAGACAAATTAACTATATTGCTTCTTGGATGAAAAAATATATTGCTGAACATAGTGAATCTAACAAAAATTTTGATATTAAATTAATGGGAGCAATGGAAGAATTTTTAAGTGAACTTGATAGACTTAATATTTTAGTTCCTGATCTTATGAGAAATGAAAAAAATAGAAGTCTTTCTCTATTTGGAAAAGATTTAGATAAGAAAAAAGAGAGCTTTAGTGATACTTATTCTACAACATATAATGTTACTTTCGCAGAACTTGCTCAAGCTCAAAGACACAGAACTTTAGATTATCAAATGGAAATGACTGATAAAAAACAATATTTTGTTCCACCTATTATTGAAGATGATCCTATTCTTGTAAATGAATGGTTAAATGATATTGAATCACTTCAAGATATCACTCCAATTGGTGAGTTAGTTACAGTTAATGAAACTGGAAAATATGATGACTTCATCTTAAAATGTCAAGAAAGATTATGTTCTGCTGCTCAACTTGAAATAATGAGACAAACAAGAGAAACATTATTAAAATATAGAGATGCTTTAAAAGAAGAAAATAATCCTCTTTATGATGATATTCTTAATTATACTAAAGGTGCTAGATGTACTTTCCCTGGTTATGAATGTACTATGCCATGTAAATTTAAAGAAGGAATTACATTAACAAGAAAGATATAATATGAATAAATTAATATTAATTTTAGATCATCCTAATCATAAAGAATTAAAAGATTACTTATTAAGTTTAAATGGTATTAAGAATATAAGAATAACTAATATAAATTTTTTAAGAATAAATATTACTTATGATGATAATATTATTGATGATGAAATAATTAAAAAAGAAATATATTTATTTCTTGATTTAAAAGATAATATTCCTTATATGGCTGGATTTGATAAATGTTATAGTGATTCTTTAAATTATAGATATATTCTAAAAGATATATGTTGTGAATATTGTTTTGAAGGATTTATTGAAGAATTATATAACATAAAAGGAATAGCAAGTATTAGTAGTAACTTTGATGGTATAAAACTTAATAACATAAAAATTAATATTGGTTATGATAAAAATATATTATCTCTTGATAAGGTTAAAAAAATTATTTATGAATTTGAAAAAAACTAGTTTCCTAGTTTTTTATTTTGTTTAATTCTGAATCAATTAATTTAACTGTTTCATTTGAATCTTTTCTATCTTTTTTATCAATAAAGTCATTCCATTCTTCCAAATAATAGTCTATATTAGAAGCATTAACTTTATCTTTTAATATTTTTAATGCAGTATTTTTATAATTCATTATTGATACTGCTCCAAGTGCTTTTGGAAATGCTGAATCTGGTATTTTACTTTTATTATAAAATTCTATTGCCATATCATCTGTAACCATTCTTTTATTAGTTAAAATTACTTTATTTGCTCTATATACTCCTCCAGGTGTTGCTGAACTCATAACTCTTATTACTTCTGAATCTTCAGGTACAATAACATCGCATATCATATTTCCATTATGAATCCATCTAATTATATTTTCTTCATCACTAAAATTGATGCCTCCCATTTCTTTTGGAGTTTCTCCATTCTTATTCCAAGTTTTAGCAATGTTTATTTCATCCATTTTATATTCAAAATCACTATATCTTGATTTAGTATCAAATAATACCTTTAAATATTTCATTTTCGTTTTCCTTTCTGTACTAATACTAATCTATTTGGTAATTCTTCAATAGTATATTCTTCACTTGAAGTTAGCTTATGATAATTTAATATGCTTACATCTTTTTTAGATGTATCACTATCATCAATTATTTTCTTTGCTTTTTCAGTTAATATTGAACTATCATATTGTGATTCTAAAACTCTTTCTATGATTCTTGGTGATACTTCTTCAAATTCTGAACTAAAATTAATCGTATCACTATTTGCCATATAAGTTACTTTATAAGGATAGATGTTTCCTACTGCACTATTTATTTCAATAACTGATGGTGAATAATGTATTTCTTCTAATCTAGGATATTCTATTCCTTTTTCAAACATAGGTTGTTTTGTTTCGCCTAATATTACGGTAATTAAATCATTGAATTCTTTTCTATTTTCTTCTGTCACATATGCTGGAAAAGATACTGTACCTCTTTCTTCATCTGAAAATACAATTGTATAATCATTTTCACCAGTTTTTACAATTACAGTACTTACTAAATAATTAGCTGTTAAATAATATCTTAATGCTTTTAAGAAGCCTAAATTTTTAATGTTTATTGCTGCTTCTAAATGCATTCTATTTTCTTCTTTTATACTTGGTGTAATTGTATAAATTTCATCATCATATGTTAGTAATGATTTTACTTTATCAAGTTCGCCTTTTACCCTTTTACATTCTTCTCTCAAACCAAATATAATTTCCTTAGCGGAATAATCTTGTTTTTCCATTATTTCTCCTAATAATTTAATTATACATTATATTAATAAAATATGCTATAATTAAGAAAATAAGGAGAAAAAAAGATATGGAAGAATATGTTAAAGTTAATGTTCAAGATTATGTAAATACAGGAATTAGTAATGGTACTATGGTTCCAAGAGAAGCATATAAATTTACAAGAATTATTGCAAGACCTGGTGTTCCTAATGAAACTGTTATTTCTTGGAGTGTTGATCAAGAAGGAAATGAAATACAAGAAAAAGTAAATACAGTTTCAGTTGATTCAGAAACTAATATTCCAGGATGGGTAGTTACAAAACTTGATGATAATGGTGAAATAATGATTGATAATAATGGGCATGCTAATGAATGGATTATTGATGATGCTACATTCAAGAAAAAATATGAAATGGATGAACAAGTTCCAGGAGTATTTAAACCAAAAGGTCAAAATCAAATTTTTGTTCAAATACCAGATAATATCACATTAGAACAATGGGGTTCAGAAATGAATATCGCAGCTGGTGGATTTATAAACATTACTGATTCTAATGATATGTATGGAATATCTAAAAGAGATTTTGAAGATACATATAAGTTCGTAGATGAACAAAATATTGGATTTACTAGAAAATAATTATTTCATAAGATGTAATCCTATAAAGTGAATATAAAAAAACTTTATAGGTTTTTATTTTGAATAATATAACATATTTATATTTCTAATTTTGAATATTATAATTATTAAAAAAGATGACTTCAATTTAATATTGAAATCATCTTTTTAAATCCTTTACTTAAACTATAACATTTATATAAACTATAAAATTACCCTTGTCCAAAGTTCACCATTTTCCATGAATTATCTTTTTTTATAAAATGCATAGAATCTGTATATACTTCATTTTTATTTAAAGATTGATTGGTAATTAAAAATGTTTTAAATTTAATATTAATTACTACTGCTTCAGTAGTTGAAAATTCATTTTTTAATTCTTCTTCTAAATCCATAACACCTTTTTCATGATACTCAACTGATAACAATTTAGCTTTGATACCTTCATTATGAAATTCTTTTTTTGCTAATTCCACTACTTCATTAATATCTTTTAGATTATGTGATTGATTATCTATTATTATTTTAACATCGTTAGTTCTAGTTAAAAAAATATAACTACATACTATAGCACATACAACTAATAAAATTATTAATATTAACCATTTCTTTTTCATACATTGAATATTTTATCATTAATTATAATTAGTGTCAAATATAGTGTGTTTTTATGTTTCCTAAAAAGGTTTTACAACACAATTCTAATTGTTTTCTTTATATGTTGAATCATATAAATCTTCATTATCATCTTTTTCTATTTCTTTATCTATTATTTCAGGTAAATCTTTTTTTGATGATAATCCAAAATAATCTAAAAATTCATCTGTTGTTTTATATAGATTAGGTTTTCCGATAGAATCATCTTTACCACATATTTTTATAAAGCCTCTTGCAAGTAATCTTCTTACTAATTGTGAAGAATTAACTCCCCTTATTTCATCTATTTTAAGTCTTGTTATAGGTTCATTATATGCAATTACTGCAAGTACTTCTAATGCGGCTGTTGATAATGCTTTATTTTTAGTATCTGTTACTAAACTCTCATAATATTTTCTATGTTCTTCTTTTGTAGTAAGTTTAAAGGCATTACCTAAATATACAATTCTAAGTCCTCTATCAGCTTTTTCATAATCTCTTTTTAATTCTAATAATGTTTGTTTTAAAGTTTCATTATCTATTTCTAATATTTTTTTTAATTCATCTACTGTTATACCTTCATCGCCAACAACAAATAGTAATCCTTCTACTATTGCTTTATAATTCATGTTAATCAACTCTTTCTAAATATATCTCTGAGAAATTACTATCTTGTTTTATATTTATTTCTCTTCCTTTAACCATTTCAAGAACAGATAGAAATGTCACAACTACATAAGGTTTACTAAAATCATCAAATAATTCTACAAAATTTACAGTTTTTCTTGTTTTTAATATATCTCTAATTTTAATAACTCTTTCTTTAACAGACATTTCTTTTCTAGCTATTTTTGTATTTCTTGGTTTACTAGCTTCTCTTCTCTCTAATAATTTTTGAAAAGCATCTAATAAATCAAACAAACTAACATTGCCATCATTTTCTAGCTTTTCAAGAGAATAATTTTTTATATTTTCAGGAGATTTAGTAAAATAATTACTTCTTTTTTCTTCAAGATTTCTAAATGCTTCTGTACTTTCTTTATATTTTTTATACTCCATTAATCTTCTTTTTAATTCTTCTTCTGGATTAATATCTTCTTCATCTTCTTTTTCTTCTTTTGCTGGAAGAAGCTTCTTACTTTTCATTTCAATTAATTCTGCAGCCATAACAAGATATTCACTAGCAATATCTAAATTAAGTTCTGCCATAGAATTAATATAATTAATGTATTCTTCTGTTATTTTTGATATTTCTATATCAAATATCTCCATTTTTGATTTTTTTATTAAATGAAGTAG